>PNAR01000243.1 GCA_003169715.1 Acidobacteriaceae bacterium
GCCCTCGCCAAAGAAATATTGTTCCATCTGTTTCACGATTACTTCCTGATCTTCACGACGGGCAGGATTCAAGCGATATTCATTCAAAAGCATTTTGCAAAACTCGGTCCAGCCAGTCCAGGCTTCGCGGGAGACTTGATTGTAGATTTTGTTCCCCAAGTCGGTATCGAACGGAGGCTCGTCCAAACCGGGAAGTTCTTTGTGGAGCTTGGCGCAAAAAACCTTGTGCTCGGGCATGAAGTCCTCGATTTGGTGTTCGAGAAAATTATCTCACACCGCGCGGAATGCGTTTTAGCGGCAAAGTCGAATAAAAAAGGTCCGCCGGTTAGCGGACCTCTTCGGAAAAATCGCCGACCACTAACGCTGAGGTGTTGCTGTCGGGGGAGGACTGGACGGCGAAGTTTTCGGAGTCGTTTCTGGAACGGTTTCTGGCGTTGTCGTCGAGCCTGGCATAGGTGAACCGGGCACAGTTTCAGGTGTCGTTGCGGATCCCGGATTAGGAGCTGCGGTCTGTGGCGGCGGAGCGGCGGTTTCTGGCGTGGGAGCCGCTGTGGCGCCATCGGGTGCCGTGTTGTTTTCGGGTTGCGTGGATGGCAAAGCTCCGGGAGTGGTCGTTCCCTGGGCGGTCCCTTGCGTGGACGAACCTGAATTCGCCGGCGGATTTACGGATGTAGATGATCCCGCTTGGCCGGACGTACTGGATCCTGCGGTTCCATTGGGCGACGCTGAAGCGCCAGTTTGTGCCGAGGCTGAACCTGATGTCCCAGCCTGTCCCGATCCTGATCCGGCTGCGGTTCCGGCTTGAAGGGCGGCCATTTCCACGGTGGCTCCGTAATTGGCTGCCCCATAATTAGCGGCGCTTGGCCCGTTGCTGCTTTTGCGGCTACTGGGGGCGCTTCCGCTGGAGGCACAAGTTCCGGCTAACTTCGCAACGCCAGTTACGTGGAAAGACTTACTGGACATGGGATGACCGGCGGGTGTGGATCCAGCATTCGCGTTGACGTCGCTCATGGAATTAGTAGTGGCATCCATGGTTTGACCTGTCACCCGAACCTGATTTCCGATTAGAGTGCGGAGATCGTTATCGTCTCCGGCGAGACTGTAAACCGTGCCAGCAGGGTCGGTCAAAGTGTAAGTACCGGCCACCGCTGATCCTGACAGACATCCGGTTATGGCGCTGGCTGAAGCATCGCTGGTTGCCTGTTGTGCGGCCTGATCAGTGGATGGGGTCGCAGATGAATCGGTTGTCGGAGTGGAGGGTTGAGTGGGAGAAGCCTGAGGTGCGCTGTCACTCGCGCTTGATCCAGTTGATGTGCTTGTGCTGCTATGAGAGGTTGTCTCTTGGGCAACAGCGAAACTGGCGACCAGGAGTAATGTCGCGAAAGTTGTAAATTTGGCTTTCATGTCGGTAATGCCTCCGGAGCTTTTCATTCGGCCTATGGGACAGTTTATGGCCGGGGATACACCTGAGGGAATCCGGTAGAGGCTTTAGCTTCTGAATGAGATTACGGTACGGCGTTTTTGCCTAGGTGTGGAAGGGATTACACGCCGGGCGGGCGTAAAGTAGATTTCGCCTGACTGCATTCCGCGGTTATTTTATTTTTGGAGGATATTTGTCGAAGGATTTCTTGACCATGTCGTCGAGCTTGCCTTCGATCTTGTTTGGATCCTCTTTTTCTTCGCTGGAGATGGCCCGCCAAACTAGTGAATGAGTGCTGGGATCTCGAAGATCAATGACCAGAGTGCCCTCAGCGAAGGGTACCCGGACGGCGCGGGTACCCCAGCCATACCATCCAGCGGGGTAGGTCTCGACCTTCATTTTGCGGGCGGAGCCAAAGCGGTACACCACGTTCAGATCAGGATGATCGGCGACCGCAGTCAAACCTCTTGCGGTGAGATAGCGTTCAATGTCGGAATCGAAGCGCTTCTTAACCAGGTCACTGTTAAGCGCGGGATTCTTGCTGCTCAACTGCCCGTTGCGGATGGCAAAGGTCTTGTACTTGCTGAAGTCCGCGGTTCGATCGAATTGGACAATGACTTTTTGCGCGGCGGCGCTGAGGGTGGTGAACGAGATTAGAATGATTATGCCGAGCATAGGCGAGGGCAGGTGACTATGCTTCTTAACTTGGCGGCGGACTTCGAACATTTAGCACCTCCAGCAGGAATTGTTGTAGCTCGAAAAAGGTCTCTACGCAATACCGAAAGTTGGTGGGCCCGGTAGGATTTGAACCTACAACCAACAGATTATGAGTCTGCTGCTCTAACCGTTGAGCTACAGGCCCGTTCGTGAACTACGAGAATGGACTTCATAAATGTAGCGGAAAGTGTAGTGCGCGGCAATTTGATTGAGCCATTGGAGACACTTCTCCTGCAAGTGACGCGAAAGGGATTCAATATAAAGTCGGCTGCAAACCCAAAGAGTTTCTTCTTGATGTCTTCTGCTTGATTTCAGACTTTCTGAGCAATATTGAACAGAAGAATCCGAGCGTTAGGCTATCCTTATTCTCAGCTACTTCCCTCAACACTGGACTAAAGAATTAGGTTTTGTATGAATGAAGGTGAATCTCAACCCTGGTATCAGCTATACGCTGCTGCCGTTGTTGAGTTGGACCGCATGCGGCTCCTTGAGCGCGTAGATGCAACGGAAGCGGCAATTCACGGCCGTCTGCGGGATTTGCAGTGCGATAGTGACCATCACGAAGAACGGCAGCGCATTTCGGACGCACAACGCGTCCTGGCGTTTTTGCGTCGCGATCTGAAACGATAAGCCTCTGGGCGATCGAAGCGCATTTTTCTAGGGGATATTCGGAACTTCGCCAGCAGGCCAAGGATGGCTCCGAAATCGAATGGTTTTCTAAGTGTGGGCCGAGTGGTCCAAATTGATCTGTATTCCCGGACGCCGTCCGCCATAGTAAGTAATATGCGTCACACCAAAAGAGAATCGAGTACCGAAACGTTGGCTTGCGTTAAGGCGGAAATGAATCTTCCACGCATAACTAAATCTGCCCGTAATCAGGAATGTGGTTTGTCCGCTAAGGGCGCTGAGGCGTTGCTAGAAACTCATCGTCAGCACCTGGGGCTGTACCAGCGCCTGGCTGAACGCCTTGGCGTGGATGCTTCCTATGTCAGCAAGGTTGCGAGCGGAACGCGCAAGTGTGAAAGTGTGAGGCGGACATTGCTAAAGGAACTGATTGCGTTTCAGCAATAAAGCATTTGCTTTGCCGTAATCTGGGAAATTCAGAACGCGTGGGACAGGGCAAAGGCGCTGCGAAAACTGATATGACCGGGACCGACTCCGGTCGCAAAGCATTAGGAGTCAAGAGCACACCGTGTCAATCTCAACTACCGTTCATGAACCGGTTTCCGCATCTGAAGGCTTGAAGGATATTGTGTCGCCAAAAAAGGCATTGGCCAACGGACAGGAGACCACGGTCCTATCTTTTGGTTTCGATAGGGATTTACTGCCACCCCGGGAAGCGGCATTGCGCAGAGTCGGCTACAACGTCTTCTCGACGACGAGCGAAGCTTGCGTTCGCTTTGAAATACAAATGGGCCAGTGCGGCGTGCTGTTATTTTGTTACACAATTCCAGACGCGGTCCGAGGTGAACTCGCCGAATTGTTCGAGCAGCACTGCAAGGGCGGGGTGATTGCCTTCGTAATGCATCCCGTTGGGCGGGAAGAGTCCGGACACGCTCATATTTGCCTTTTGGACTCAGATTTTCCGCAGAAACTTCATCTTATACACGAGTTTCAAACCAGCCGCCGTAAAAGCGCATAAGAAACATCTTTGAAGTATTTCGAAACTAGACGAGGTTAATTTTCTCGCATCCGTTTGCTCCAGTTCCATAGAATCTGTTGAGATTCGCTCAACCGGGACAGCCGAGGGGCGGCTGAGTCTGTGTCGCAAAGCGCTTTCACCCCCGTGAGGCTCAACTATTTCCCACTTCTTTGCTACCCATGGCTCGCAGCCATGGGCTGCACTCGTGCGCCGCTTCGCGGCTGTACCCGCGATAAGTTTCCGCTCTGCGCTCCGCTGGACAGATGAGGAATCTGTCCCTACGTTACTGTGGCCTCGGTTTGTTCGTGGGCGTGGTAGCTTGACCGCACCATGGGGCCTGACTCCACGTGCCGGAAGCCAAATCTTAAGGCTTCTTTTTTTAGGAAATCGAATTCGTCCGGAGTGTAAAAGCGTGCAATCGGAAGATGGTCCCGGCTCGGACGCAAATACTGTCCTATCGTGAGTATGCCCACCCCGCGCCCGCCCAGGTCATGAAACACTTCTACTAACTCCGCCGCGGTTTCGCCAAGGCCAACCATTACTCCCGACTTTGTTACAACTCTGGGGGAGATTTTCTTCGCGTTTTCCAAAAGCCTCAACGTCCGTTCATAGCGCGCTCCAGAACGCACGGCGCGATATAGCCGGGGAACGGTCTCGGTATTGTGATTCAGGACATCAGGCCCGGCGTCGAGAACAATTCGTAAAGCTTCGTCTATACCTTGGAAATCGGGAATTAGCACTTCTACGCGGCAACCGGGAGACATTCGACGAATCTCGCGAATCGTTTCGGCGAAAATGCGCGCGCCGCCAATGTTGTCGTCATCTCTGTTGACGCTGGTCACAACTGCGTGTTTCAAGCGGAGAGTACTAACCGCTTCGGCAACGCGGCGAGGTTCGTCCCAGTCAATCGCCTCCGGCCTCCCTTTGGGTACTGCGCAAAATCCACAGCGCCGGGTGCAGATGTTGCCGAGCAGCATGAAAGTCGCAGTGCCATGGTTCCAGCACTCGCCAATATTTGGGCACTGTGCGGACTCGCAGACGGTGTGCAAATCCATGCCCCGCGCCAGCTGTTTAAGATGATGGAAGTTATCTCCAGACGGGGCTTTAGCCCGCAACCATGCCGGCTTGGGCTGGCGAACTTGCGGCCCGATCTCAATTTGAACGAACTGCGCACCTGCGGACATTTGTCTCTAATTTTACCTGACGGGCCGCGATCTTACGAAACGCAGGCGCGGTGCAATTATGGTTCGCGATGCCCTACCGGCGTGCGAATCTTAACTGCTCCGTTATATGATTGTTAGTGCAGAGGTCAAGAGCCCCACATCGAATGTTTCGTTCCTTTCGAAAAATAGCGTGGATTGCGTTCGTGATCGCAGTGGTATTGCTGGTCGCCATTGGTATTTTCGCCTTACGGGCCATGAACTCGCTGGTCGCCAGTCAAAGATTAGTTGCACACACCCTTGAGGTCCAAACCAGTCTGGAGGATCTTCGCTCCAGTTCTCTGAGGGCTAACAATGCCCGGCGTGGTTATGTCCTCACGAATGATGAAAACATGCTGGTGGGTTATCGTGCCGCCATCGAAGCCATCCCGCAGGATTTCAAACACTTAAGAAATTTGACCGCCGACAATCCCGTGCGGAAAACTGATTTCGATCAACTTCAGCTGGTCATGGATCGCAACCTTGCCCTTTTGGCTCAGTCCATCGAACTTCTGAAGAGTGGAAATACCGACCGCCAGCGGCAAGTCCAAATCACCGAGGAGACGGGAGTTCTTGGGATACAAATCCATGAGAATCTCCAAAAGATTAGAGATGATGAAGCGCGATTGCTGGCAAAGCGCGAGGCTACGTCGCAGCGGGTTTACAAGAACACAGTCGAAATACTTGCTGTTGCCTTCGCAATTGCGCTGCTTCTTCTAGCGGCGGAGTTTTATCTGCTGAATCTGGAGTTTGCGCGGCACAAACAGACCGAGCGCATCGCAAGACAAAGCCGCGAAGTGGTAAACGCGTTTTTCTCGTCCTCGACGGTGGGCTTTGCGATACTCGACAAGCAACTGCGCTATCGTAGGATTAACGAAATTCTTGCTTCCATGGCCGGAATGTCGCCAGCCGATTTTCTTGGCCGTTCGGTAGGAGAAATATTCGCCGGAAACGCGCTGGATGCTGAATCCGCATTTCTTCAGGTAATCAGTACGGGCACTCCGATATTGGATCGAGAAATCTCCGGGGAGATGCCAGGCAAACCCGGAGAAGTTCGCTATTGGCTGGTCAATTACTTTCCTATCCCTGGCGAAAATGGGCAGGTAAACGAAATCGGCGTTATCTCCGTGGACGTTACCGCGCGGCGCAATGCGGAGAGCGCGATACGGCGTTTGAGCGGGCGTCTGTTAAACCTTCAGGATCAGGAGCGAAGGCGCATTGCGCGGGAACTCCATGACAGTCTCGGCCAATATCTTGCGGGACTGAAAATGACCATTGAATTGCTTGGCCAGCCCAACACCCGCGACAAAGCCGGCCTTTTTGCCGAATGCAGCGAAATTCTGGAACGATGCATTTCCGAGACCCGCACCCTTTCCCATCTCTTACACCCTCCGCTGCTCGATGAAGCTGGGTTCGCTTCCGCAGCCAAGTGGTTCGTAAGCGGATTTTCGCAGCGAAGCGGTATCCCGGTAAAATTTGAACTCGCGCCCAATTTCCCGCGCCTTCCGGAGACCGTGGAGATTGCGCTGTTTCGAGTGCTGCAAGAAAGTTTGACAAACGTTCACCGCCATTCGCAGACGGGGGGAGCTGAGATTCGGGTGGAGTTGCGCCCGCGCGAGGTCATGCTTGAAGTTACAGATCATGGGCGGGGCATACCTTCGAACGTTCTGGGCCCGATCAGGAAAAACGGAATGCAGAGTGGCATGGGCCTGGCTGGAATCAGGGAGCGAGTGAATGAGCTTGATGGAACCCTAGAGATTGAATCCAACAGCGGCGGAACGACGATTAGAGTTACCCTGCCTTCGTCGGGCAAAAAACTTGCCAAAGTCTAAAGAGCAGATTGTTTCAGGAATAGTGCAGAGGGTGACAACAATAAAGCCAAAGCTGGCCCAGGACGGGCTGGCTCTCAAATTAACCGGGTTTTCTTTAGCTGGCTTTTCGATTGAACCTGTTATCAAGCGCTTCCTGATTCTGCTCGGCAAGAGTTCTGTTCCAATCGTCAACGTGGGTCTGGGCTTCATCCTTCGCGATTCCGTATCTCTCCTGTACGCGCCCGACGAGTTGATCTTTCTTGCCGCCGATGACGTTTAAATCGTCGTCTGTCAGTTTGCCCCAACGCTCTTTAACGGAGCCCTTCAGCTGCTTCCATTGGCCTTCAATTCGATCCCAGTTCATTGCGTCTCCTTAATTAGTTGGGATGAGTTTCTGTAAATACCGAATGCGATTTGAGCATAGCTTCCCCCATTGGGCGCGACAATACAGTGATCACCCGAGAATTTGGAAATATCATGAAATGGGACAAACTAAAATGCAGCGACAGCGCCTTCACTATTCGGTCAGGTTGAGGTCATCAGGTTTTGTTTGGCGTACTGTGCGCGGATGGTTGAGCTGTGCTCAACTGGACAGCCGAGGGTGGCTGCCCCTACACGTTCTTTTGCGGGAGAACTTCTAGCACTCCAGATATGCGTCAATCCATTGCTTGATTCTTAACCGGCGTTCGTCCTGCGGGTCGAACCGGATTCCGAAGCTCTTGCTGGCGGGCTTACGCCAGGTGACGGTGCTGCGAACCCATATTCGTGGCAGAGTCAAAAGCGCAAACGAGATCTCAAGCGACTGCGAAAGGGAAACTTCTTCGGAGCTTTTCAGCGACATCCCTCCGGAACTGATCTCCTGGCTGGACGCGCTAAAACGCTGATTGTCGCTCATCACCAATGACACTTCCGTGATCACGGGAATCCGAACATAGCGGCGGAATTCGTGGTGCACCAGCATTTGCGTCGCACGCACCAACTTGAGCGCCGTCGGCCGTTCAATCGGATCATTGAACACCGCGTTGATGCCATATTTCGAATATTTCATTGCCTCTTGAATGCTGCCGCCCAAACCATAAATGACCATACGGCTGTTCGATGGCGAGGTGCGCACCGTTTCCAGTACTTCTTTAGTACCCGGCCCCATGCTTACCACGCAGGCTTCAAACTTTTCTTTCTTCAGTCTCTGGGCAGCTTCTCCCGACATTTGCACCGTTTCCATGCCGAATTGCCGGAAACAATCGGAAAGAATGGAGCGCCCGGCACCCGCGATGTCAACTAAAGCAACGCGAGCTGTGGCTTTTTTTGTTGGAGCAAATTGCGGGGCTACGGTTGAAGTAGTCATCTTAGAGTTTTTCCATCAGTTGGGACGCTGTGCAGGCGGATAAGTTAGCTCGCCCGAAACCCTATTCTGGCTTGGGTTCGCCCGTTTGGCAAAGGCCAGAAGGACAATCTGGGTGTGACAAAAGTCTCGTTACCGAGGATAAACAGGCGAGGTACTAACGTGACTGGAGAAAAACGAGGGTGAGTCGAGGCCCTATTGGTTCCACCGATGGAATAGAAGCGCACCGTTCGTTCCGCCAAAGCCGAATGAGTTCGACATCGCATATTCAATTTTAGCTTTCCGGGAATGTTGCGGAACATAATCCAAATCGCATTCGGGATCGGGATTCTCCAAATTCACAGTGGGAGGCAACATCTGGTCGCGAAGTGCCAGAACCGTAATGCCCGCCTCAAGCCCGCCCGCTCCACCAAGCAGATGTCCGGTCATGGACTTCGTCGAACTTACCGGGAGCTTATAGGCTTGCTCTCCGAAGGCGCGTTTAATGGCGATGGTTTCCATCTTGTCGCCTATCTCCGTGGAAGTTCCGTGAGCATTAATGTAGCCCACGTCGGAGGCCTGAATCTTGGCATCCTTCAGTGTGTTCAGCATGACCCGGTACGCGCCGTCGCCGTTCTCGGCTGGTTGTGTGATGTGATGGGCGTCGCCGCTCATGCCGTATCCCACGATCTCCGCCAATATTTTCGCTCCACGGCTTCGGGCGAATTCCAATTCTTCCAGAATCAAAATTCCTGCGCCTTCTCCGATCACAAATCCATCTCGCTGCGAGTCCCAGGGACGGCTTGCTCTTTCCGGAGCATCGTTCCTCGTGGAAAGAGCACGCATCGCGGCGAACCCACCGACGCCCATTGGAGTGATAGCCGCTTCGGTGCCGCCGGCGATCATTACGTCCGCGTCGCCACGAGCGATGATTTTGAAAGCATCGCCAATCGAGTGCGCACTGGAAGTGCACGCGGTGCACGTGGCTTCATTCGGACCCTTGGCGTGATATCGAATACTGACGTGGCCGGCGGCCAGATTCACAATTGCTGCGGGAATGAAAAATGGCGAAATCTTTCGCGGGCCTCCATTCAGCAAATTGGAATGTTCGCGCTCGATTACGTCGAACCCGCCAATGCCGGAACCAATGTGGACGCCCGTGCGGTCTGCGATATCGTCGGTGACCGTGAGGCCGGAGGATTTCATGGCCTCATCGGTGGCCGCCAATGCAAGATAAATAAAGCGGCCCATTTTCTTTAATTCTTTTTTCTCGACAAAGTCGAGCGGATCGAAATTCTTGACCTCGGCGGCAATCTGACACGCGAACTGAGAAGGATCAAACTGTGAAATCCGGGCGACCCCGCTTTTTCCTGCAAGCAGGCTCTTCCAAACCTCTTCGGTGGTGTTGCCTACTCCACAAATCAGCCCGATCCCAGTGACTACGACCCTTCGTCCCAACTACTTCCCGCCTTTCGCGTGCTTGCCGATGTAATCGTTGGCATCCTGGACGGTTCGAATTTTCTCCGCATCCTCGTCGGAGATTTCGATCTCGAACGCCTCTTCGAAGGCCATAACCAATTCGACGGTGTCGAGAGAATCCGCGCCCAAATCATCCACAAACGAGGCATTGGGAGTCACTTCTCCTTCGTCCACGCCTAACTGTTCCACGATAATCTGCTTTACTTTTTCTTCAACGGCTGCCATTCGTTCTCCTTGCTGCGGTGGAATCACGGTGCCGATTGCCCGGACTGATGTGGGGACAATTCTCACCGCCATTTGATAAGGATAAATGGTCCGGAGCGCCTATGCCTTCACCTTCGCATGTTTTTCGACGTAATTAATTGCATCCTGCACGGTTCGGATTTTTTCCGCCTCTTCGTCGGAAATCTCCAGAGTGAAGGCTTCTTCCAATGCCATCACGAGCTCGACTTGGTCGAGCGAGTCCGCGCCCAAATCGTCTGTGAATGCGGCGCTTGGGGTGACTTCGCTCTCTTCCACTCCAAGCTGTTCGCTGATAATCTGCTTCACCTTCTCGGTGATTTCAACCTTACTTGTAATAGCCATTGCACCTCCCTAGCGCACGAAATAACTTTGATGGAACGAGTAGTGTACTGGCCCAAGTGAAGCGATGTAAAGGAAGAGGATGGTACTTTATCTAAGCAGCGTAGGGGCAGGTGCCCCAGGTTCGCCTCCCGTCCTTTGGAGGCTAACCTGGGTTGAGGTGTGTTCCGTCACTCTGTGTCTCGCCCGACTCCCAGGTCTCGCAAATGCGGCGAGACCTGGGGCACCCAGTGACCGGACGAACTGTTTCAAAATTATTTTATCGCGCTTTTTGCCGTCTTGGGCGCTCTGCTTTTGAGTTCGACGACGATCACATCCATTTCGTGATCGGTGGGGTTCTCTGGCAGGTGGACGGTGGCAGGAGTGTATCGCGCATCGCCAGCCTTCTCCGTGACGGTTTCACTCTTTCCATCCGGATAGGTGAACTTCACGGTGCCGTCAGTGAGGAAAATCGCGACCGCATTTGGGTGGCTGTGCATCACGGACTTCTCGTGCGGTCCATAATGCGACTTCAAAATCCGCACCTGTGAATTTTCGCTGATTACCGAGTAATGCGCAGGGTCAACCTTGACCGCGTCCTGTGCCGAGAGAACTGAAACCAAAAATACGACGCACAACACGACACCATAAAGCGCGAGTGGCTTTCTCATTTGCTCTCCTATTGTTGGATGTGTTTAAAAGCACCTAACCGTACTCTCGCTGAAGTCTTCGTGTCAATCCAGCCTCGGCCGGTTTCATGTTCGGGCGGGCAAAAACAGGTGACCACGAAGGACACGAAGTATCACGAAGGTTTTCATCCCAACAGTTTTTCGTCTCGACGCGTTTCTTTGCTTTGAGTCCGCCAGCGTTCAAAAAAAAGCCGCCCATGAATAGGGCGGCGCGGGGAATGAGTTATCTATATATTAGCGGCGTCCTCCACCATGACCTGAGCCGCGGGAACCACCGCCAGAACTTCCGCGCGAACTACCTCCGCCGCCCGATGAACCGCGAGACGAGCCATAGGAACGCCCGCCGCCCGAAGGCGATGCGCTACGGCTTCCTCCGCCGTAAGAAGAGCCGCCGTAGCTGCTACGGCCTCCATAAGACGGCGCGCTATAGCTGCGTCTGCCGTAGGGAGAGCCGCTGTATCGCGATGATCCTCCATATGACGAACCGCCATACTGGCTTCCCGAACCGTAGCGTCCCGAATTCCCGCTATACGATCTCGACGAATAGCCGGAGTTTCCGCCAGACGAATAACTGCGCGGCGCCGGTTGCACCCGTCCGGTCGGTCGAGGAACACTGCTTCTGGACCCTCCGGAAGACGCGGTTGGCCTCGAACCGTTGCCCATTGTCTGTCGCGGCGATGTCTGTCGCGGCGATGACTGTTGCTGCGATGCCACTCCCCGATTGTTCGAGGAGTTCTGACTTGGCGTCCACCCTGATGGCGGGCGTGGCACCGACCTCCCAAAGGAAGCGTTCGAACGGGACGAATTCCCGAGAGGACGATTGCTTGGCGCTTGATTCACTGCCGTTCGAGCGGTCTGTGATCCCATCGAACCGCCCGCACTCGGCGGTCGCGGAACGTTCCGGCCCGATGACATTGACATTGAGTTGTTCAGACCCCTGGCATTGTTCGACGAAACGCTACCGTTTGAAGGCATGCCGCTGTTCAAACGTCCGAAGTTCGCCCCAGGGCGCGCCACAGAACCGCTGCCACTAGCGTGGTTCATTCCGGCGCGAGACGAGCCAAATGAGTTGGACCTCGAAGCCGACGGTGGAGTCATACGGCTGACCGTCGAACGCGACATCGCACGCGCCGGAGCGCCAGCAGCGGGACGGCCCGCATTCTGTCCCAACCTGCTTTGCATCGTTGGACTCACGTTCGGCCTGCCGAGAGCTGGCGCATTTCGCGCCGCATTCGCATTTACGCGAACCGCATTCTGGCGCACCGGCAATCCGCGTTCCAGCGTCCCACGCGACACCGCGGTAAATCCGCCGCGCGCGTTGAGGTTTGCGTAGTGGAACCTGCCGCTTGCTGTGAAGCCGCTGCGGAAGCCGTTACGAAATCCATTGTGGAAGCCGTTGATGTTATTGATTCGTGTATTGAAAACATTCACTCCGCGGAAGTAGCCCCATCCGGTGTGGTACCAGGGTCGGAAAGGTTCTCCAAAACCGAGCGGGCACCATCCGTATCCGCCGCCGAAACCGAAGCCAAATCCAACGCCCCAGCCCGGGCCGCCAAACCATGAAACCAGCGCGGGTGCGTAAAATCCGCGTCCCCATCCGCCATAATATGGTCCCGGCGCCCATCCCCAATACCCGCCGAAGCTAACCCATCGGCCATAGTGAAATGGAGCGAATCCCCAGGGTGCGTAGTCGTCCCAGGTCCATCCCCACGGACTTTCGTAAATCCATTGTCCGTTGGTATATGGCGCCCAACCAGCATCCACCTGGGTCGGAACCCAGACGTGACCATATTCCGGCGTGTCCCGCCATGTTCCATAGGCATCCAGATCTTCGGATCCGATTACGTCCGGAGAAACGTAGCGAGCGGAAATGGAGTCGTCCACGCGACGGTTACGTAACTGGCACCAATCGTCAAAGCCGTCGGGCCGCGGGGCGCTGTGAATTTCATGAGCCAGAGAGGTCCCGCCGTTGAAGCGAGCCTGCTGATGCTCCTTAATGCGAACGCTGGGACCCTGCCCCGTGGATTCGCCTTCACCGCGCCATACTGTTACAAGGGTCGTGTCCGCGTTTGGATCAACGTCAAACCGGTAATCGCCAGTTTTCAAAATTGTGAACGCCTGATTGGGCGTGTCAACCTCATATACTTCGCCACGATAGAGATGCCTGACATGCAAATTCATCGCGCCCTGATGCAAAGACAACTGCACGGAATTGTCGCTGACATTGGTGAGCGTCAAACTTGTTTCTGAACCTATGCGGATGAGGCCGGTTCCCACATTCAATTCAGCGCGCGAATTCTTGTCCGCCCAAACATTGTCCGCAATGGTCAGCGGGCGATTTACGGAACCCTGCACCCAGTCATCGGTGCCATGCGGTTGAATGGAAACCGATCCGGTCGTATATTGCAGACGCGCGACGCGGCCCGGAGGGTCGTTCTGATCGGAATCGTTTTGATCCAGATTGTTACTCGCCTCTGGGGCTGCGTCCGGGGATACATCGGGCGTTTCCAGCGGCTGGCCCGCATCGGGCTTGTCATAAGCCTGGCCTGGATTTGCCTCGGGGGGCGGCGCGTCTGACGGCTGCGCCTGTGAAACTTCGTTTTCCTGCGCGGATGCCATTGAAGCTGTCGCGGATGAAAAGATAAAAGACCACACCAAAATTAAGAAACTTGCTAAGAGTGCATTCCTGAGAATTTTCATAACCCCTCCACACGGCCAGATCGCGCCATTGCACGTTCTGGTAACACTCGCGTCCGCCTGCCACGGGCCAGGCGCCACTACTTCTTCTTACTTGGATGCATAAACCCCCTTTTGGCAAACAAGTTGCGGTGAAAGCGGCAACTATAAAGGGTTTGGAATCACCGAGGGACCGCTGGCTTCTGCGCTTTTTAGAACGCAGGTTGATGGATAGAGCTAGCGTTAGCCGCAGCCGAGGTGGGGCCTTTAGCTACCTTGGATCGAAAGTCGGGCTGGCATAACTTGAAGCGATCATTTACCTGGCGCATCATAATCTCATGGACGCCCGTAGAGTATTTCTTACCGCAGAGTGGCGGGCACTTGCAATGCTGAACTACGAGGTGGACCCGGTCTTACTTCTTCGATGGTGAAGCCGAGGAGCTATATGGAAAGGATTTCGCCGCAATCTTAAAACGCACGCCGTCCTCGGCTTTTCTCGCAGACGGCTCCAAGGTTGCGGTATACCGGGGCACGACTGCCTCGAACGACGCCTGAGCCGGAACAGGCTTGCCCTCGCAGTATCGTTATTAGCGACGGTAGCCTATGCAACGATTTTCGGCTCGATTCGCGGAGTCGTTCATGATCCGCAGCATCGCCCTGTTTCCGGAGCGAGCTTCCTCGGAAAGCAGATTCCTCACCGCTGAAGCGGATTTGGGAATGACAATTTTCATGGCTGTATTAAATGCGCTGCGACGCTGCTGGCTTAGAGGCTTGCACCGGCGGCGTGGGCGTTGGCTTTGCTTTCGTTAGCGGTTTGTTTTTCCGCTATGTTCAGCTCTTTTTCCAGGGAGGAAAATCGCTGCATGATTTCGTGAATTCGTAGAGCCATGTTGCGGATCGTTTCAATCTGCGAGCGAACTTTTGGTTCCAGCGGAGCGAGAGTTTCCGGCTCGAGCACCAGCAGTTCCGAGTTTCCTAAGACCGAGGTTAGCGCATTATTAAGGCTGTGGCGCATTTCCAAGATGTAGCGACCTAGAGTTGCATCGCGTGTCAGATGAACGGCTTTATGTTCGAGTCGTTGGATGGTGGCCGCGGCGCGGATGTTGCGCAGACATTCGCTGAGGATAACGACTGCGGTATCCGGCCAGTTGTCGTCTTTCTGGAGTAAGGTCATCAAGCGTGGATTGGTGTTGCTGGTCTGAATCGCCGGATTATCTGCGTGGCGAACAAGCAACACCGGCTTACGGCAAGTTTGCAAAGTCTTTATTACGGATGGCCACGCGTCGAGAGGGAGACCTCCAACAATGGCGACATCGAAATTTTCCGAATTCAGCCCGGGACAAAGATCAGATGTCATCAGCGTGAAAGTAGGGGTGGCACGCTCGGACTTCCAGCGTGAGGCTATGACACTGGAAAATTCCGCATCGTTCGAAATGATTAAGACAGTGGGCTGATCCACGCGCAGATTCTCCATTCCAAATTAATCCGAATCGGAATTTTCGTTGCGAACACCCGGTGCGGCGGACGAACGTTCTGCATCTTCACTAGGGGCATTTGAAATGTCAAACTCTGGCTGTGGCGCCAAGCTGGCATCGAATCCCGCACCCGCGGCCGCAGCGCGACTGTTTTGCGCGGGTGCCGATTGAGGGCCAGGTTTCGCTTTTGAAGCGGTCTTGACCAAAGCGGCATCCACGACAGTTCGCAGATCCACGAGGAGGCAGAGTGGCTGTCCGGCGGAATATTCAGCGTGAAACATCACTTTCCAGGACTGGCAAATCATGCGCAATCGAGGCATTGGCTCATAGGCGGAAAATTGAGCGCGCCGGCAATCCAAACCTTCTATCCCGCGGGACTCGAGTTCACGCAATCCATCCAGAATGGCGTTTAGATCCTGGTGCATGAGGCGAAAAAATGTTCGTCGGAGAAGAAATCCGAATCTGGCGAATGACGCCATTGCTATCGGCAAGAAATAGTTCTCGTCGCAGGATTCCTTCAACTTTCTTCCCTGCTCAATGACGCGGCATGTAAACAGCTCTTTTAAAGTGCGGCAGCTCTCTGATTTTTGCGTGAGTTCATGAAGAGGTTGCAGCCATTCCGGAGTTTCCAAATCGAAGTGGCCGAGCGCAGGCTCAAGAACTTGCGCTACACAAGATAAATCAATTTCGCCGTCGGCCAAGCGAGGAGGAATGCTTAGTGAAAAGAACTGCACCAGCAGAAAGTCCAACTTATTCCGGTCGGATTCATTGCGCTGTTGCTTTCGAAGGTGGTGCAAGATGAGAGCTTGCAATGTCTCGCCATTGGCAAGAGTCGTGGTCTGCAAAAAATGACGCAACTGGTGAACCTGGATGCATTCATCCATTTTCAAGAACCATTCACGAACCGAATCGAGCGATTCGGGTGCGCCGGTTTCTTTTTCGAGGTCGTCGCAGGGAAGAACGTCAATGACGCATTCGCGTGCCAACGCGCAATAGAGAGGATAGATCAGCCGGGCAACTTGCCATTCGGCTTCCCGGTCAGGGAACGCAGACTCTCGGGATTCTGGATTCACACTCATTGCTTGACGATCCAATTGGTGGCGGAATCCTTGAGACGGGCAGCTACGGCGGTGCGATCACCGTTGTATTGCAGAGCCACGACGCAAGCTTCAGTATCGAGAGTGCCGTCGGAGTTCTGCAATCGCAGCATGTCAGCAAATTCCAGAGGAAGGCTGGAGGCAAACAAGACTTCACGCGCAGTACCGAATTCGACGATCGTGGTCTCACTGGAAGGCCTTCCCTGAGTCGTTATGCGAGTGAGGCGGACGGGAATGCGGAGTGGCGTAGCGTTGGGAAAGAATCTGGCGAGCTTGCCAATGGAGTTTTCTTGCCCGTAGCGAGCAGTTGCGGTTGCCGCTTTACTCAAGGGTAGTCCTCGATTTCGCGAAACTCGGTTTCAAAACTTGAAGCGGCCCATGCCCCCAAGCCTGCCGGTTAGCATGGCTTGGCGGCGAACCGCAGGCAAAGGAAAGTGCACGATCACAGCCAAACCCTAAAGCCACTAAGTTGCTGATTTCAAAACCCAGATTAGTAGGGCGCGGCTCACACGCTGCGATTTGTCTCATAATGAAACGTAGTCTCACGAGCCGGCGATGATCGGCGAAACAATTAACTTATTATTTCTCCCTACTGCAATGCCTGGAATGTCGGGGAAGCTCCTGGGTTTAGACCGATATTGTAGCGTTTCAGTTTGCGATATAGAGTGGCGCGGCTGATGCCAAGCATTTTCCCAGCCAGCACCTTATCTCCTTTAACCTGTTCAAAAACCCGTTCAATGGTGGCTCTCTCGATATCTTCCAAGTCGGTGGAAGAAAGATTGGACGAAGTATGCAAGGGCGGGGAGGACGCCCCCGCCAATGAGTCAGACACAATCGCGGGAGGCAGGTCGCCGTGATCAATGACTTGACGGTCTCCCAGAGCGACGGCGCGCTCGATACAGTTTTCAAGTTCGCGGATATTTCCCGGCCAATCGTATTGGAGCATCGCTTTCATGGCCGAGTTCGTGACCCGGATCGCGGTCCCCTGAGATTTTCGATCGAGGAACCAGTGCACCAGCATTGGAATGTCTGAGCGCCTTTCCCGGAGCGCTGGCAGATGCACTGTGACCACGTTGAGCCGGAAATAAAGGTCTTTGCGGAACGAGCCATTCCGGTATTCGGCCTCAAGGTCACGATTGGTTGCCGCGATTACCCGGACATCCACTTTAACCCTTTGATTGCTGCCGACGGGGCGGATTTCCTTTTCCTGCAAAACGCGGAGGAGCTTTGCCTGCATCTCGGGAGGAAGTTCGCCAATTTCGTCGAGAAATATTGTTCCACCGTGAGCGGACTGGAACAATCCTGTTTTCGAGCGGTTGGCGCCGGTAAAGGCTCCCTTTTCGTATCCGAACAACTCACTCTCAATCAGCGTTGGAACCAGCGAGCCACAGTCAACTGCCACAAATGGACGATTTGCGAATGGACCACGAAAATGGATGGCGCGGGCGACCAGTTCCTTGCCAGTGCCGCTCTCTCCACTGATGAGCACGGCTGTGCGGGTGTCCTTCAGGCGCGAAATCATCCGCAAAACATCTTGAATTTTTGCCGATGAGCCGACGATGCCGTGAAGGCCGCTTTCCGTGTCTACGCGTTCACGCAGGAATTGGTTTTCCTCGACCAGTCGAATTTTTTCGGCCATGCGGCGCAGAAACAAACGAAGTTCTTCCAAAGGAGAAAATGGTTTGCTGATGTAATCGTATGCACCCAGCTTCATGGCTTGCACGGCGGTTTCTACGGAACTGTGGCCGGTCATGACCGCAATTTCACACTGCGGCAGGAGTTTTTTTACCTTCTCCAGAAATTCGAGGCCGGACATGTTTGGCATTACCAGATCGGTGAGAACAATGTGAGCGGGCTGTTCTTCAAGTAATGC
>PNAR01000461.1 GCA_003169715.1 Acidobacteriaceae bacterium
GATGCGGATGCGCCAGCTCGCCGCCTTGGCATGATTCACGGCATCTTGAACTTGAGCGGAACTGCACTGTTCGCAGCGTCACTGATTTCGCGCAGGCGGAAATCACGGACTGTGGGCCGGATACTGGGTGCGCTGGGGTATGGCGTGATGACCACTGCGGCCCGTCTGGGCGGCAAGATGGTTTACGAGTACCGCGTGGGCGTTGATCGTACTGCTGGCCAAACTCTACCGGCCGACTTTGTGTCCGTACTGGCGGAGTCCGATCTGGCAGAGGCAAAGCCGAAGCGCGCCGAGCACGATGGCATTCCGATCCTGTTGGTCCGCCGTGGAACGCGAATCTTTGCTCTGGCCGAGACATGCTCACATTTCAGCGGACCGCTCTCGGAGGGCAATCTCGTGGGCGACAGCATTGAGTGTCCATGGCACCACTCGCAATTTGCACTGGAGGACGGCCGCGTACTCGATGGGCCGGCTGTACATCCGCAACCGTGTCTTGAAGCTCGCGTCCGCAACGGCCGGATTGAAGTGCGCAAACCACTTTGCAAAACGGCGACGGCGGCGAAAGCTGCGGGGTTGGCAAAGCTGGCATGAGAGGAGCTTTGGCCATGATTCATCTGAAGCGCGCGTATGACCCAGCCAGGAGCACCGACGGCACCCGGTTGCTGATCGAACGTCTCTGGCCCAGAGGAGTAAAAAAGAGTTCACTAAGAGTCAAAAGTTGGCTTAAAGATGTAGCCCCAAGCACGGAATTGCGGAAGTGGTTCAGTCATGATCCTGTCAAGTGGAACAAGTTCCGCAGCCGCTACTTTGCCGAACTGAAAGCCAATCCCGATTCCTGGCAGCCGATTGTGGAAGCTGCGCACCATGGGACGGTAACCCTGATCTACAGCTCGCATGACACCGAACATAACAATGCCGTGGCACTGCAAGAATTTCTTCAGCGCCACATGCGCAAGAAAATACGTGCACGCAAGCTGGCAGCGTAGGTCAAATAGTTCCACCGTTGATGGCGATAATTGCCAGGGCCACCTGGAGCAGGTTTGGCGTCAATCCTTGGGTTTCATCGCAATCTCCACGACCTTCATTAGAGTCGGTTCGCATGACCGAATCAAGCGATAGAAATCATTTGTGCCAGCCAGAGACGGAGACGAACGTCACAGCACGGGGACTAACGCCGGCTAGTCATTGTGCTTCTAGGTCTGCTTCGGGACGGAGGCCGTCGCGCAAAGGTGGCGAACAGATTGATAGCGAATAACGTGACTGCCGTCATTTCTATCACTGCCGAAACCGGCAGCCACGACCACGCGGAACGAGCGAATCCCTGGTAAGCGAGGATTTCGGAACTCACGCGCAGCAGGCATCCTATGGTCAACAGCAGCAGAGCAATAAACATCAGTTTGGTGCTGAACAGAAGTCGCATACCGGAAAAAGCTGGGAGCACGCGCTGGCCGATGGCAAAGACCATGGTAGCGAGGAATCCAACGGTTAACGCGTGACGCGAAGCACCCCAAATCCCGTGCGAGTTGGGCACTGCGGCAGCCCAGATTCCCAGGGCCGCCGCGACAACCGCCCAGATGTAAGCAACTCGCACGAAAATGGGGAAGCTCGCGTGGACTCCTTTTACCTTGGCGGGCCGCGCTGGCGGCTCAAATAGCCGAAGTGAATAAATAGCTGTGATGATTCCGGCCAGCAACAGCACAACCGCAGCGGTCATCCATCCTGTGAAGGCAGCCAGCACTCCGGCGGAGTTTAGAGCAACCGCACACAACAGAGTTTTCCCGCGCAAAGAACGCAATCCGAGAAAAATGGGAAGCCACTTGGCGCTGAAGCCCCAGACGAACACAACCAGAAAGCCCCAGGTCTCAAGAACGAGGAATCGTTGATCGAAATTTGCCGGCAGGTCAGGTGAAGCGCCCTGCACCGACAGAAACACTGAAGCACCCAAGTTGACCAACAGCGTCAGCAGCAAACCGACTGAGGCGGCAATCACCACGAGAACCCATTCGTCCAGCTTGGCTTTTTCTTCCGTTACGCGCTCGTTGCCAGCCGATGCACCATCTTTCTCCAACGATTGCCCGCGGTGCCCGGATACGGACCGGAAGAAAATGAGGAATGCCGCCAGTTCAAGCACCGCCGAAACCGGCAGCAGTGCTCGCCATTGCCAGGGGCATACTCCACTCAACCAGCGGAGGCTAACCCCAACCGTCCACAATCCCCAGGCTGCCCATACAACGGACAGAGCGAGCGGTTCCATGCGGCGCAATTTAGGAATTGAAAAGAAGCCAATGCCCAGGATGAAAGTCCCAATCCAGCCAAAAATCTGCGCGTGACCATGCGCTTGAATCCATGCGGGCGACACCGAATCCGCAGCACGATGGCTGCTGATTGCGAGCAGGTTCCAGACTCCCAGAAACGTCCCCGGAAGCAGCATGAATATCAGCCCGGTACCGATATAAAGCATTAGCAGGCGCGATAGTGCCGTTTCACGGGCCGAAGTGACCTCGAAAACCTCCAGCGGGGTAAGATCCCGTTCGGTGCTCTGCTCAATTCGTGTCGGGAGTGCAGGCATCGGTCTTTGTGGGCCTCCCAGCCAGGTTAGTTTCCCGTTAATGTCCTACTTCGCTATTTTCCCGCTTCTATCGCGATCGCGCGGGGAAACAGAATGTTGTTTTCCAGACTGATGTGCTGGTGCATATCCGCCTCGAATTCCCCAAGTGTCCGATAGAGTGTCTGGTAGGTGATGCAGGCATCGAAGGGAGCCGTATAGTTGCTGCTGGTCTCGCGCATGTTGCTCAACGCATTGCCGGCAAAGTCGTGCTCACGCTCCATAATGGCGACCGGATGCTGCAGATTGCCGAATGGCGGAGGCGGCAAGGGCGACCTCTGAGTTGCCGCTTGTTCCATCTTGACGATGTAGGGAAACAAAACTTTTTCTTCCTTCATCATGTGCATGGT
>PNAR01000058.1 GCA_003169715.1 Acidobacteriaceae bacterium
CGACGCCGAGAATCAGCGCGGCGCCGGCCAGCGCCGTCGGGCTCTTCGTGAACACCGACACCAGCCGGTCCGCGGCCGCGTACGGCAACGGCCGCAACAGCACCGCGTTGACGATGCTGAACATCGCCGTGTTGGCGCCGATCCCGAGCGCCAGCGTCAGCACCACAACCGCGGTAAAGCCCGGATTCTTAATCAGCATTCGGATCGCGAACCGAATGTCCTGGATCAGAGTCCCCATGATGGCTCCCTCTTAGACAATCTTTCAGCGAAACGCTGGTCTGTGTCGTGCATGCGGGGTTCCAGCGTGGCCTGGGCTACCCTGCTGAATCCACAGGATTTGCTTTGATCGAAGCGATTGTCTGAGACAGAGATGTCCGTATGCGGGATTTGCCGTTCCTGAACCGGACAGGGCAGGGCAGGCAACCCTTCCCCGCCTTAACGTCGATTAGATACAGCACGGCGCATTCCGAAGTAATCTCACCACGGTCAGCGGCGCGCAGCCGGGATGCATGGCGCTTGACTCGGAGGCTGGGGACTCACCCTCAAATAATCATGTGTTTCTGGGCAGAGGAAACGCTTGGATTCCAGGCTTGCCAAATCAAGCACATGCGAGGGTCCTAGAAGTTGGGTTTGCCAGCTTCGATAAATCGGAGATCAATTGAAGTTTATGTTACCGGTTCGATCCCGGTCACGTCCACCATATTTTTCAATTGTTTAACCGATGCAGGTGGTGTGAATAAACTACGGTGTCCACATGAATGTCCACACGGACGATTCGACAACGAGGCTTAATTCTGAAAATGAGAATTCAGCATTCGCTGGATCTTATCGCGCTTTGCAATCCATAAACGCGACTTGAATTCTGAAGGAACACCTACCGACAAAGATTGGTCCAATAATATTCACTTAAGTACGGCTAGGAGTGTAGTGTGCCTCTGAAGCCGCGTTTTCAGTCCAAGAAGGTACAGCGGCTTCCCGAAAGGGAAGATATGACTTTGTGCATTCTGGCTGCTTGCGATCCAGCGCGATTCGCAGACAGCAAGGCCCTGGCTAGTTATGCAACGTTTCTATCGCCGCAAATTAGTCTGGAAAATCAGGGGTTGGGTTCCGGTCAGGTGCCGGCATTGAACTGGAACTGGAACTGTTTAAAACGTGACCGGAATCTCCGCCATCTGAGGCTTTTGGCCGTCCAATCGGCGCTTTGACCATGGTTAGAATTACTGAATCCGAGATCCCTCCCGCTTTGAGTCTTTTTAGAGTTTGGGGAGTTGTGTCAAAATCGCACGAACCGGATTGAATTTTGGCGATGAGGACTTCTGGTGGCAGACCGGCGTTGGTCATGTCCAGAGTATCCTGATTGGTCAGCACCCCGGGGTTAGCGGATTTGTTTCGTTCTGAGTCAGTGGATGTTCTTGCAAAAGGAGCAGTCGCGCTGAAAGGTCTCGAGACCAAGCAGCTCGATTCCCGGAGCTAGATAGCTTTCCTTGTAAGGTTCCTCCCGTAGGAGGTCCGTGCTCAAATACTTCTTGTTGTCATCCGGAAAAACGGTAACCACCACCGCGTTAGGTCCGAGCTGTTCCTGCACCTTCACGGCGGCTAAAAAGTTGCATCCCGAGGAAACGCCAACAGCAAGGCCCAGTTTTGCAGCCAACTTCTGAGCCATCAAAATCGAGTCACCATCCGAAACAGCAACGACTTCATCCAACGCCGAAAGATCCACGATTGCTGGTATGAATTCGTCGGAGATGCCTTGGATGCGGTGCTTGCCGACCTTGTGTCCCATCGAAAGCGTCGGGGATTCGGCCGGCTCCACGGGGTGAATCTTGATGCTTGGGTTTTTGCGGCGAAAGAATCGCCCAACCCCCATCACCGTTCCCCCCGTGCCAACTCCAGCCACGAATGCATCCGGCCGAAGATCCGCACTCTGCAGTTGCGCGCTAATCTCGGGACCAGTCGTCGTCTCGTGCGCTTCTACGTTGGCATCATTCGAAAATTGGCGCGGCAGGAAAACGTCAGGATGGCCCGCGGCAAATTCCTCCGCCATTCGGATGCTGCCAAGAAATCCCCCTTGTTCCTTACAGACGGAAACAATGTTGGCGCCGTAGCTTCGAATCAGGTCCCTGCGCTCATGGCTCATCCAATCGGGCATGAAGATTGATACAGGATGACCCAGTACCGAGCCGATGGCCGCAAAGGATATCCCCGTGTTGCCGCTCGTGGCTTCCGCGATGATATCGCCAGGATGAATCTTCTCCTCCTCGTACGCCTTCCTCAGGATGTGCAGGGCCATTCGGTCCTTGATGCTGCCCGTCATGTTCAATTGTTCGGACTTGGCGTAGATCGAGCGCGTCGTTCCGCAGTAGCGGAAGTAGATTCTTAGCAATGGAGTGTTGCCTGTTAGCCGTCGCAACGCCCGGAACTTCTGTGCTAGGTATTCAGCTGTATGAGTTTCCTGCATTCCGTTGCCCGGGCGCTCCGAGTCCGCTTGATCCTCACGTGCCGTCTCCGCAGAATCCGGCGAGTGCTTATATCAATTATAGGCCCGGCTTGCCGTAGAACCTACCTTCGCCATGTGGGCGTCGGTTACTGCTTCATTTAATTCTTCGAAAATCTGCTCTCCCGCCCGCTCTGGCGTTGATGTCACGATTAAATTCCAAACGCCCGATCAGGGCGCCGTGTATAGAAACGAAATGCTTGATTTAATGCCATCCAACGTTCGGTTCAGGTGCGAGACGGAGGCCCGGCATGCGCGCCAGAGCTCCAGCCCGACGGCACTTTAGCGGTACGTTTACCGCTACTGCACAGGTACCTCGATCAGTTTTTCGTCCCAATGCTCAGTAATCAACCCCCAGCGTTTCTTGTCTTCCTGCTCAAAATCGGCGGTGTCTGGAAACACCGCTTTCATTACTTTGGAACGTTCTTTCTGCACTTCGACCTCTGCGGTGGGAGTACATCGGATCGATCTTGCTGATCCAAAATGTCGTCGAAAATGCGGAAGGTGTCGCTGAATCCGTACTGCGGGAGTACTCAGCCAAGTTGCCGAATTAAGATTCCGGAGTCGTCAAATACGTCCGAGTGGACGGTGCAGCGGCCGTTTGAAGATATCTTTGAGTCACGCCATCGTTGTCGGTTCATTTTATCCTAGACGCAGCAAATCGTTTTGACAATCGGGAGGGAGAGGTGGGCAAGCAGTGCTCCAAAAACATCTCATTTCGGAACCCTGACATCTCGGTTCAGGAGTCACGTTGGATCAACAGCTTGTGGGTGGTGTTTTCGTAGGGATTTCGGAACCCGCAGTCTTAGTAAAGCACTCAAACCTTACTCCAAAGGGGCGCCCTTTTTATATTGCGTCGGATAATCGGAAACTAGGAGAGGAGAGAATGGTTCCCGTTTTTCACCCGTCCGCGGCATGTAATATTATCTCTATGTGTGATGCTTGACACGTTGTCGAGTGACGGGGGGCACTGAAATTGGTTGATTGGAGTGCGAAGGTGCTCTGGGGGACGGAATGAACTTTCGATCCTGGCGCTCTGTAAAGAAAACCGAGGGGATCAGCGGCATCGCCTCCCAAGCAAAATGAGAGGAAGGCTTATATGTTCGCACGTGAAGTCGTGTTGCAACTGAAGCCGAATGTGGTCAAAGAATTTCCGGTAACTTTCCAAAAGGAGATCCTGCCCCTGCTTCGCAAGCAGAAGGGATTCCTGGACGAACTGCTGCTCGTGACACCGGAAAAGAGGGAGCTGGAGGCAATCAGCCTGTGGGAGACGAAGGAGTATGCGGAGACGTACAATCGAGAACTGTATCCACAGATCGAGAAGATCATGGCGCGGTTCATTGAGGGCACTCCGGTGGTGAAGAATCTCGAGGCGGAGTACTCGACGTTCCACAAGGTTGCGTTTGCGACAACGCATTGAGTGCCTAGTTTACCTTGAAGTGGGAGGGGGCGAAGTCGGCCCCCTCTTTTTTTGCTCGAATCCTGGCGGATCCGCGAGGAACTGACTGGGTTCCAAGAGTTGCGTGAGGACTAGGCCTTAGCTCCAACCAGATGCGGGTATTCAGGAGTCCATTGCGTGGCAGCAATGCGATCACGTAACTCCTCGGGTGATGTGGGCGGCGCAACGCCTTCGCGCTGCGCTTCGATGCCTACCTCAAAGGCGATCTGTCGCGCAATCGAAGGGAGATCCTTCAACGAAGGGAGTAACGCTGCTGCAGAATCGTACAGCGCGGGCGAGTTCTCGCCCAATGAGCGCCCGCTCGCCATCATCATCCGATCAGTCACTCTCCGCGCTCTGGAGGCAATCAAACCCAGACCGACAGCCGGAAAAACATAAACGTTGTTGCACTGGGCAATCGGAATCTTCCGGCTCGCAAAGTCTACCGGTACGAATGGAGAACCTGTGGCGACGATCGCGCGGCCTTCTGTCCACCGCATCAAGTCTTCCGGAAGGGCCTCGCACCGCTCCGTTGGATTCGACAGGGGGAAGATGATTGGCCGATTAACCTTCCGCGCCATTTCTCGCACGATAGA
>PNAR01000443.1 GCA_003169715.1 Acidobacteriaceae bacterium
TCACCACCTTCGCGGATCAATACACGCTGGCCGGCCAGCCACTCTCTCAGCGTCATTCCACGGGCATGGTTGCTACGAGCGCCGTGGCGTCGCTGGCCGCCAGCGATTCGCACGCCAGAGATTTCGTAAGGAACCTCTGGAACACGCCGACGCCTTCAGGCGAGCAGCGATACTACGACGGGCTGCTCTACCTGATGAGCATGCTTCACTGTAGCGGCAACTTCCGCATCTGGGGTCCGAGAGCTTCTGTTCAGAACTAACAATGCCGCAAGACGCACAGAGTTTATTTCACTCCATTCCAGAACACGTAGAGGCGGACGCCCTCGTCCGCCACAGCTGAGCAAAGCTCGGTACTGACACCTCGAAAGATTCAGGCGATCTGATGCTCGCCCGCCCAGACGAAGGCGTCCGGGCCTACGTGAGCCGTCACGGACAGTGACAATTCCATCTATTTACGCGGGCTTTTCTTTGCCGCTTTTGCGGGCGGACGGTTGAGAGCAATTCCTTCAAGGATCGCGAACTGAATTTTCTTTTCTACCGGGTCAATGCGATCTACGAGCACATGAATTTTTTGTCCCATGCGATAGATTTTGTGGTTTCGAAAGCCAATGATTTCGCGGGTATTTTCGTGGTATGTGTAACGGTCGTCCGTAAGGGTGTCGAGCGGGACTAATCCTTCGATGAACAAATCGGTGAGCTCCACGAAGAAGCCGAACTTGGTGACGCTGATAATCAGGCCGTCGAAGTCCTCGCCGACCCGGTTCTCCATGAATTTAACTTTTTTCCATTCGGTGAGTTCGCGCTCGGCGTCGTCTGCGCGACGCTCGGAATGGCTGGATTCGTCGGCGATCTCATGGAGTTCGTCAAGCGAGATCGGGCCGGTAACTGCCACGAGCGATTCGCGATGCGAAGAAATATCCCTGCGTTTTGACCATGGAGAAGGTTTGGAGTCGTCGGGTTGAGGAGCATGGCTCGATCCCGGGGTAGGGAAGATTCCTATCGGCACATCGCCGTCTAAGGCTTCAGGTGAATCGCGCAAGAACTGTTTCAATATGCGATGCACGATGAGATCAGGATAGCGTCGTATGGGCGAAGTAAAGTGCGTATAGCTGGTCGCCGCCAACGCGAAATGACCGTGATTTTCCTCCGAGTAGCGCGCCTGTTTTAGCGAGCGGAGCATCAGGAAGGATAAGATTCGTTCCTCAGGCGTCCCCGCAATCTTCTCCGTCAGCTTCTGATACATCCGGGGCGTGATGTGTACGTCTTTCGGAATCTCGATTTCTTTGGCGCGTTTTCCAGTTCCGTAATTGGCTCGCCGCTCGGACTTAAACTGAATGCGCTGGATTGGCAGCGGCCCGACCCCGAGCGAGTATCCAAATGTGGCGGCGATGACTTCGAAATCATAAACGCGCTTGGCGTCAGGTTTTTCATGAATACGGTAAAGTGACGCGACCCGCTTGTTTTCCAGGTAACTAGCGACACATTCATTAGCCGAGAGCATGAATTCTTCGATGAGCCGATGAGCAATATTGCGCTCCGAGCGAGTAATGCTCTTCATCAATCCGAACTCGTCGAACTCGATCACCGGTTCGGGCAAATCGAAGTCTATGGAGCCGCGACGTTCGCGTTTTCGATTCAAAATGAGGGCCAGGCCGCGCATCATTTCGAAGGTGTTAACCAAGCCTGAATACTGTTGTCGCTTGACCTCATCCCCATCAAGTATGGCGCTGACATCCGTATAGGTCATGCGCTCGGCGGAGCGGATGATTCCTTCGCATAACTCATAGCCCAGAATTTCACCGCGATGATCAATCCGCATTACGCAGGAAAGAACCAGCCGATCCACCTGCGGACGAAGACTGCAAATATCGGTGGATAGTTCGAGTGGCAACATAGGCACGGCGCGGTCGGGAAAGTACACGCTGGTTCCCCGCAATCGAGCTTCCTGATCGAGCGGCGAATCCGCGGTCACGTAATGAGCAACGTCCGCGATGTGCACTTGCAGTTCGTAGTCACCGCTTTCTAATTGGCGCACCGTGACGGCGTCGTCGAAATCCCGGGCTGTTTCTCCGTCAATCGTCGCAATCGGGAGATTTCTGAAGTCGCGGCGCTTGCGAATCTCATCGGGGGAAATCACGGAGTCAATTCCCCGGGCCTGGGTAAGAACCTCAGGAGGGAAACGGTGCGGGATATGGAATTTGCGAATGACGATCTCTACGTCCACGCCGAAGTCGTCTTCATAACCTAGAATTTCTACTACTCGACCGCGCGGTCCGGAAGCGGCCGTCGGCCAGTCAGTGATTTCGACATCTACCACGGCATTCTCGAGATCGTCCCATTTGTGCCGGGCGGCCTCTTTGCCGAAAACGCGATCAGGATTCTTATCTCCGTCTTTGCCGAACTCCTTGCGTTCCAGCGATTGCTCTGCCGTGATTTCCGGCAGTTCCATCCCTGGCGGGATGATGATCTCCTGCGAGACCTTCTGATCGATTGGGATCACGTAATTGTGGCGAGAACCGTAATGAAATAGTCCGACAACCGTACTCTGCGCGCGAAATACTGACCGCACGATGCGGCCTTCGGCTCGGCCATCCGGCCGAATCGTGCCGACTTCTACCAGCACGCGGTCGCCATGCATTGAGGAACCGACGGCGGGCGGAGGGATGAAAATGTCCCCGGAGAGTCGAGATTGGAGACCCGGACTGAGCGAAATCGTGTCCGGGATCACAAAGCCGAAGCCATCGCGATGCATGCTCAATCTTCCGACGATGAGATTCTTGTTCGCTGCGGCCTGCGGAATCGAATATCGGTCGGAATCGACTTTAACGAGCTCGCCTCGGAATACTAACTGTTGCAACAGTTCAGAAAGCTGGTAGCGGCTATCTCCGTGCAGCCCAAATTCCCGTACCAGTTGTTTGAATCCAACGGTGCGTTTGGGCTGGCCTTCAATTTTCTTAAGAATGGCGGCGCCGGTAAGATTGACTGGCTTCATATGTAATAAGGGCAGGTTGAAACGATATCACGGTGCAAATTAAGCCCGTTCAGAAGTCCTCGCAGATTCCCATTTCCTGCTCGAGAATCCCGGCCAGCAACAAATTTCCACAAGACTCGGCACAGCAAGCGGAGTAGAATAAGTTTGGTCACCGAACTGCGGGCAGACCCATCTCATTCAGTCAGGAAAGGATTTTCGCGAATGTGGAAGCCTACGAATCAGCCGCCGTCAACACCCGCCCGCCCCAATGAGCCGGAACGTCCGGTTATGCATACTTCCACCCCGCCGACCCCACCGGTCAGCGAGAGTCCTGCGGTCCCTGCCCGGCCTGTAACCACGGCTACCACGGCGGATCAGGCAACGATTGGCAAGTCTCTTGTGATTAAAGGTGAGGTCACTGGTTCGGAATCGCTCTATATTGATGGGCGAGTTGAGGGTTCGATCAACCTTGCGGGAAATCGTGTGACAGTTGGCCGCAACGGAGTGGTCTCAGCCAACATTAATGCGCGTGAAATCGTGGTGCTGGGCAAGGTTCGCGGAAATTTAACTGCTAGCGATCGGGTGGATATCCGCAGTGATGGATCGCTCACCGGCGATGTTGTTGCTGCGCGCATTTCCATTGAAGACGGAGCTTTCTTCAAGGGCGGAATTGATATCCGTAAAGGTGGGCAACAGAAGCCGAATGGTGAAGAAGTGAAGCCGGCCGGAACTGAAGCGGTGGCGGCACGCGCGTAGAGCAAATCAATTTCAAGTTGAGCGGACGTCCATATTTTGATGGACGTCCGTTTTTTTGTTTGGCCAGTTTTTATTTTTGCGGTCTAAGGTAAAGTTCTGGTCCGGTATACAGGCATTCTGAAATTGCGGAAACGTCTCTTTGCATCCAAGTGTGCGAAAACGAGAGGTGCTGGATGGTAGTAGCAAATATATTTACCGGACGTTCCAGACGGTTGAGAACGCTGAAACCGATGCCTTTACCTCCCGGCATGCGCACGGATGAGAATGGTAAATCCGTAAACAACGAGGTATTGCTGCGGCTTCCGGAGAACGAATACGCATTGTTGCGTCCGCACCTGGAACCGGTTGACTTGCCTCAGTGCCAGATATTGTATGAACCCGCGGAGAAAATTGATTTTGCGTATTTTCCAAATAATGGCATGACCTCCCTGGTAATTGTGGTTCGCGATGGGCGCAGCGTTGAGGTCGGAATGGTGGGCAAAGAAGGAATGGTTGGGACGCCGCTCGCGGCGGGCATGCGCAGCGGTCCATGCCGTGCGATCGTACAGATTGCGGGCAGCGGTCTTCGAATCAGATCTGAGGTATTGGAGGACACACTCCTTGACGCGCCTGTTCTGCGATTATCTTTGAACCGCTACGGCCTGCGTCAGGGTTTGGAAGTCGCTCAGATCGCAGCCTGTAATCGCCTTCATGAAGTCGAGCAGCGATTGGCGAGGTGGCTGTTGATGTGCCAGGACCGCGTTGACTCCCCTTTTCTGCCTTTAACTCACGAATTCCTCGCCGAGATGCTGGGTTCTGCGCGGCCGACTGTCACACTAGCTTCTGGAATGTTACAGCGCGCGGGGTTGATCGAAAATATGCGCGGAACCGTGAAGATCCTAAACCGGAAAGAGCTCGAAGGCGCGGCCTGCGAGTGCTATGGGATCATCCACAACTTTACCGCCGCCATGAGGCTGCGCTAAACGACGAATCTTCTCGACAAACCCTTCGGTTCGTTGGCGAACAGACATCCATTCCTCATCACAATAGCCTACGCAGAACTAGTTGTAACCGTCCCTGTACATCAGTTTGCAAGGAAAACTGTTGGAACGTCCAAAAATTCACAACTCAACTCGTACGGATCCTTCGGGCGGAGCTATCAAAAATGTTGTCTTGCTGAATATCCCAGCGCGGGAGTTCAGCCTGATTCGACCTCATCTTGAAGCTATTGACCTTCCTCCGCAGCTTATTCTCGATGAGCCTGGTGAGAATATTGACTACGCCTACTTCCTGAATGAGGGCTTGGCTTCACTGGTGGTTCTTACCAGTGATGGGAGAAGCGTTGAGGTCGCGATTGTAGGCAAGGAAGGAATCGTTGGCACTCCTCTAGCGGTGGGGTTGGACCGCGGACCTTATCGCGCAATTATGCAGATCGGCGGAAGCGGCCTGCGAATTAAATCCAAGCGCATCGAACAGACTCTACAGCATTGCGCCGAACTTCGTCTCATTCTGAATCGGTTCGTGCTTATTCAAGGATTGCAGATTGCGCAGATTGCGGCGTGCAACCGGTTGCATGAAATTGAGCAGCGCCTGGCCCGCTGGTTGCTCATGTGCCAGGACCGCGTGGATTCCGATCTGCTTCCGGTGACCCACGAATTCCTTGCGCAAATGTTGGGGACAGGGCGTCCGAGCGTGAGCCTGGCCGCGGGGATTTTACAAAGAGCCGGCATGATCGAAAATCTTAGAGGAAAGGTAAAAATCCTAGACCGCAAGAAACTCGAGGAATCCGCCTGCGAGTGCTACCGGGCGATCCAGCATTTCAATGGCGGACTTGGAATACGCTAGACCGCCAAAAGCGCCAAGCATTTGCCTCGACGATTTCGTTTTTTCACGAAATTCATTCCTGCCTTGAAATAAAAGGTTTAATCCAGGATGTTAGACTCGGATGTTCGGCCGAGGGCTATGTCTCGTGGAAATCCAGCGGGTGGGGGTGGTCGGCGCGGGAACGATGGGAAATGGCATCGCCCACGTGTTTGCCCGGAATGGCTTTCCGGTGGTGCTGTGCGACGTGGAACAACGATTCCTGGATCGCGGGTTGAATGCGATCAGCAAGAACCTCGAACGCGAGGTCAGTAAGGGCAAAATATCCGCTGAGGACAAGCAGGCTGCGTTCAACCGCATCGAGCCAGTCCTCACACGGTCAAAGCTTTCCAACTGCGACTTTGTGTTGGAAGCGGCGACCGAGAAGCTTGAGATCAAAGCTGAAATTTTCCACGAGCTGGATCAAATTTGCCGCCCGGAAGTGATTTTGGCTTCCAATACGTCTTCGATTTCGATCACTAAACTTGCCGCGCTGACTTCTCGCCCCGAAAAAATAATCGGGATGCATTTTTTCAATCCCGTGCCAGTAATGAAATTGGTGGAAGTGATACGGGGTCTCGCAACCTCCGACGAAACGTTTTCAACGGTTCGCGACCTGGCTTCCAGGCTGGAAAAGACTCCCGTGGAAGTGAATGACGCTCCAGGGTTCGTTTCCAACCGCGTTCTCATGCCCTTGCTCAACGAAGCCATGTACACAGTGATGGAGGGAGTGGCTACTCCCGAGGCCGTAGACGAAGTATTCAAGCTTGGCATGGCGCATCCCATGGGCCCACTTGCCCTTGCGGACTTTATCGGCCTCGACGTCTGCCTGGATATTATGCGAGTCCTTCAGGATGGGTTGGGCGATCCAAAGTACCGTCCATGTCCGCTGCTCATCAAGATGGTGGACGCCGGATGGCTGGGCAAAAAGAGCGGCAGAGGTTTCTACCGGTACTAGATGTTTGCGTAGGGCAGGTGTCCTCACCTGCCCTTTTCCGCGAATTCAGGATCTGTGAGCTTGCGCGCATTCGCTGGGCGATCTCGAACTCAGAGTCTGATGAGCTGCGCTCATCCGCCCAGACGAGGACGTCTGGGCCTACGTGTTCTGTGTGGAAAGCTAAATATGCGCGATTTGCGAATTTATATTCTTGGCGTTTTCCTTGGAACTTGCGCGGGATTTCTCGACTTACTTGTTGGCGATCTTCTGGGGACGGCTTTGTTCGTTCTGATTTCAACCATGATTTTGGGCGCGCTTCGCCCTGAAAAGCCATGGCGATGGACGGTCACCGTCGGCATTTGTGTGCCTTTGGTTCGGCTCGGAGCTTACTTGTTATTCGGGCAAAAGCCTTATCGTGCCCAAATCTACGAATCCGCTTTGGGTTTCGTTACCGGAATCGCGGGCGCCTACAGCGGAGCGGTCGCGAGAAGGGCAGCGCACGAACTTTTTGGGAAGTGAGGGTTCTGCGGGACGCGCGGCAGGCAGTTAACCTCGGCTAGCTAGAAAGTTACTATCGTTTTCACAGGCGCGGCGAGTATGCTGCGCATTATGGGAGTTTCAGTCTCGGTGCTGGCCAGCGGGAGCAGAGGGAACAGCACAATCGTCGAAAGCTCGAAAGCGAAGATTCTCGTGGACGCGGGCATTTCGTGCCGGGAGACGTTTAAACGGCTCAAGGCTTCAGGCCAGGACCCCCATTCGCTGTCCGCGATTCTCATTAGTCACGAGCACTCCGATCATGTGTACGGCCTTCTTGTTCTTTCCACCAAGCTCAATATTCCGGTGTTCATGACGGGCGCGACCCATGAGGCTTGGGCAAGGAGCTTGCAGGACGATTGTGCCGACACTCGGAAAATACCCAAGCTTGAAACATTTTCCTCCGGGCAGCCTTTCTCGATTGGGGATATAACCGTTACCCCTTTTACCATTCCTCATGACGCGGCTGACCCTGTGGGATTTACCTTTCGCGCCGACGGCATTAAGGTGGGCATTGCAACTGATTTGGGATATATTCCGCCCAACGTTTGCGACCACCTTCGCGGCTGCGAGGTGCTGGTCATCGAATCGAACCACGATCTCGAGATGCTGCGCGGCGGCCCTTATCCATGGTCAGTGAAGCAGCGGGTGATGAGCCGGGTCGGGCATCTGTCGAATGAAGCCCTCGCGGATTTCTTCAGCAGCGACTATGATGGAGGTGCGGCATACGTGGTGCTGGCGCATCTCTCGGAGCACAATAACCACCCCGAAATCGCCCGTAAAATGGCAGAGAACGCGCTTGGTCCACGGCAGACTCTGCTGCGCAATCGCGTAATCCTGGCGGTGCAAAGTGCGCCACTCGAAGCGATACAACTGTAGTCCCTATGAGTGAATGTATTGATCCGATAGTAGGCAAGATTCTTGCGGGCTGGCGTTACGATATTTCAGGACTCGCTCCCGAAATGTGCGCGGACTATGACGATCATTTCTCAGCTTGTGAGCATTGCCGGTCCCGTCAGCGTTTGCACCGGACAATTGATATTGCGCTGATCGTGTTGGCCTCAGTTTCCGGGGCCGTCTTTCTGCTGGCTTTCGGTGTGATTCGGCACTTTGAGCCACGCCACACATTCTGGCTTGAGCTGGCCGCACTAGCTGGATTCGCGCTCTCCGCGCTGATTTGGCTGGTCGTAGCTGTCGCGACCCCCGCCCCAATTACGATGGTGGACGTTGCCAAGATTGGCGCCCGCCATGTGCATGACCACCTTCCTGCCGAGATTAGAGAACGCCTTCCAGAAGAACTTCGCCTAAAGATTACGGGCTCCTAGGATGTGTTGATCCTAATATTCCTTGTGGAGTTGAGCTTTGCTCAACCGGACGGCCGAGGCGGCTTCCCCTACGTTATTTCTGCAACAAAATTTTAAAGGAATGCGTATCTATTTCAGGTGATGGCTTACCGATGCGTTTTAAGCGCGTCCAACCTGAATGATTCTTCGTGATCTCATCGGCGACGTTCTTCGAACACTTTGGGCGCACAAGCTTCGCACGTTCCTGACAATGTTCGGGATCGCGTGGGGCATAGTTTCCATCGTGCTCATGGTTGCCGCCGGCGAAGGACTGCGGAAAGGTCAGGAAGAGCAAGCTCAGACTCTGGGCAAAGACTTGATGATCGTTTTTCACGGGCGCACGAGCTTGCAGGCTGGGGGAGCACGCGCCGGGAGGGCAACGCATTGGCTGGACTCAGACGTTCCCGCGATTCAAACAGAGTCTCCCGATTGCGAAGATGCCATTCCGGAGCTTGAGCAGAATGATCTGCGCGTCCATAGCAACTACAACAACGCTGCGTTCACCGTGACAGGATCCTTTCCCCCGTTTGGTTCCATTCGCAGCTTGGGTGTGGGCAAAGGCCGCTTCTATGACTGGGAGGACCAAAGGCAATCGCGACGGGTCGCTTTCCTCGGTACCGATGCGGCGAAGCAGCTCTTTCCCGGCCGTGATCCCATAGATCAAAATGTTTATCTGAACGATATTCCTTATGTCGTCGTCGGAGTGATGGCTACCAAGAAACAGGACTCCAGCTATGACGGCTGGGATGTGAACAAAGTATTTATTCCGTTTTCAGCCATGCGGCGCGACTTTCCCAACAAGCCTCCGCAAACCGCCGACAGTTTTGACCAGCTTCTGGTCACTCCGAAATCGGTCGAGCAACACGAAGCATGCAAACATGAAATCCAGGCGGTGTTGGGACGGTTACATAATTTTGATCCCACCGACAAAGAAGCATGTCCCATATGGGACACGGTGCAGGAAGCCAAAGCCTTTCGTCAAATGACCGATGGCATGAAATATTTTTTGGGCGCGGTGGGAATGATAACGCTGTTTCTCGGCGGACTCGGCGTCATGAACGTCATGATGGTTGCGGTGCGGGAACGAACCCGCGAAATCGGTGTTCGTAAGGCGCTCGGCGCACCCGCTCACACCATCTTGCGGCAATTTTTTATTGAAGCGTTATTGATCGCCGGCCTCAGCGGTGCTATTGGGATGGCTGTCGCCTATGGCCTATGCGCACTGGTGGATTTGTTGCCGATGCCTGCTTTCTTTGCCGGCTTGCTTCCCACGTGGCGATCTGGGCTGCTGGCTTGCGGAGTTTTAGGGACCATTGCGGTTCTTTCGGCGCTATATCCGGCGCGCAAAGCAGCGTCTGTGGACCCAATTGAGGCCTTGCGTTTTGAGGCAGGGGGATGACACCGATTGTTCGCTCAAGCGCAAGCATTGTTAGTTTCCTTTGTGGACCTTCGTGTCCTCTTGTGGTTATAGCCTTCCCCGGTAGAAAGCAATGCTGATTGAAATCATCCGCGAGGCCTGGATCGCTTTAAAACGCAACTACACTCGCACCCTGCTGACGATGCTGGGTATTGTGTGGGGTATAGCGACGGTCACGTTGTTGATCGCTTACGGTTCAAGTTTCCGGCAGATATTGGTAGGGGGCTTCGACGCCTTCGGCAAAAGCGTTGTTATTTGCTGGCCGCAACAAACCAGCGAGCAGCCGGGTGGACAACGCGCCGGCAAAAAAGTCGTGCTCGAAAAAGCTGACATTGACATCATCAAAGAGACCGCCCCTCTGGTGAAGCATGCATGTCTTGAAACCGTACGCCGGCCTGGCATCGCATATGGTGACCGGCTGGTGGGGACGGCCGCAATCCGGGGCGTCTGCCCAGAATACGGCGAAATGCGCAACGAAGTGCCATCTGAGGGCCGCTGGATCAGCTCTACCGACGAATTGGAAAGACGCAGGGTTTGCTTCCTCGGAGGCCGCATTCGCGAGCAGTTGTTTAGCGGGCGCCCAGCCATAGGCGAAACCGTTCAAATTGCCGGAGTGCGTTTCACCGTCATTGGCGTGATGGCGCGCAAGATCCAACTGAGCAACTATTTCTCCAGCGACGACGACTCCGTTTGGATTCCTTATTCCACCGCCGGTGATTTGTGGAACACGCGTTACGCGGCAGTGTTGGTATTCGAACCGATTGCTCCACAATATGAAAAGAAAGCGATGGCACAAGTGCTTGCGGCAGTTGCTACGCGCCAGCAGTTTTCGCCGACTGATCCGAAAGCCTTTCAGATGTTTGGCCGCGATGAATTCCGTCCCGTGATTGATGCGCTCACTATCGGATTGCAGGTGTTGCTGGCTTTCGTTGGGACCTTGACGCTGGGCATTGGCGGCGTCGGGGTAATGAACATCATGCTGGTTTCGGTGGATGAGCGTATCCGCGAAATCGGGCTGCGTCGCGCTCTGGGAGCGCGAAAGCGGCACATCAAACTGCAATTCTTGGCGGAAACTTTGCTGATCATGTTGCTCGGCGGCGCGATTGGCGTCCTGATCAGTTACGGCATTGCCGCAGCCGTCGGGACTCTCCCGCTAATGGGCCCACTCTTTGAAGACGACTCAGGCAAAGCCGACATCCACTTGCGAATTTCGATGATGACGGTGCTGATCTCAACTCTCGTGCTGCTGATCGTCGGGGTAGTCAGCGGCCTGGTGCCGGCAATGCGAGCGTCGAAGCTCGATCCCGTGGAGGCTCTGAGATACGAGTAGGCGGAGATCCGAATTGAGAGGTCTCTCAACGCTGTGATCTTTGCAACAGCTCCGCTAGATGATCTTTCCAGATTGCCGGAAGAGAATGTGTTCCGTGTCCCCGGGTGGCGTCGCTGATAGGCAAAAGCACAAACTTACCGTTCTTCACGCGCTGGATGTCGGTGTCAATAATTTTCAGTTCCGGTGGATTGATCTGATCGTCTGCTGAGTTGATGGCTGTCAGTGGCGCAGTGATCCGTTCCAGTTGCGGTTCGGGGTTGTAATTTCGCGAGGCGTCAAAATAGTAGAGCATATCATTGGCATCGGTAGTCTTCGCGCGGGTGGCGACGTAATTCTCCAGGTATGCATCTGCGCTCTCGCGTGTGGGCTCTGTTTTTTGCATTTGCAGGGGGCTGCTTCCCATAATTAGCAGCATGTCCAAGGCGCACTGCAAGCCGTGCGGCTGTTCTTTATATTCTCCATCATTCCAGTCGGGTGAGGTGCGAATGGCGTCCATGATCATGCGCCTTATCATGCGGTTGCGTCCGGCGATCTCGACGGGCTGGCTGGCCAGCGGCATGGCCGCGTCCATGAAGTCTGGATGTTGCTCGGCCCAAAGCCAGCTGTGCATGCCGCCCATGGATGTGCCCATCACGAGACGCAAATGGTTTACGCCCAGTCCCTGAGTCAGCAGCCGGTATTGCAGCTCGATCATGTCGTCATTCGTAGTGCGGAAACCGCATGTGCAGGCCGTCGCTGGGCTTGCTGGATCCTCCGTGGCCCACGTTGTCAGGCAGGATGATGAAATACTTCGCGGCGTCTAACAATTGCCCGGGACCGAACAGAACTCCCGCGAACGTTGGCGTCAGGAATTGCCGGCCCGATCCTCCGGTGCCATGCAGAATCAAAACCGCGTTCCGCACTTCTCCGCTCGCATCTTTCTGCGGCGCGCCCAATGTGTAGTAATGCAGCTTGACCTCCGCGAGCCGCTCCCCGGATTTGAACTGGAAATCCTTGACCACGAAGTCCCCCGGTTGCGGCGCAGGATAGCTGTCGGCCGCAACGGCCGGGACGACGAAAGCAAGAAACAGCAGGTATGCGATGTGATGGTGCTTCATGATGCCTCCGGTGTCAGCAATTTCGCGAAATCACAAAAGAACGCGGTGACTAGTCTACTTCCCCAGGTCACAGAACCGGAGTCAAAGTGAAGGTGCGATTTTACGACAGTTACCCATTTGTTTCGAACGAAGAACGTCAGGCCATCGGAAAAACTAGGGGACAGACGGGACGTACCACAATTTTTGCATTTTGCAACTCACGCCACAAAAGCAAAGCCGTCCCCGTCGAGTTGTCAAGAAAATCGGGGACAGTCCCGTCTGTCCCCGATTTATTGGGACGTTTTGTAAGGTATGTGTTGGGACTAGACAAAAAGACGGCTTGAATGGGCCACCAGCCGACAAGGTTATCAAAATCAGCCAGCGTTCAGTGGACGACCGGAGGCGGCGGATCTGGAGCAACGGGCAAAGATATACGCACACCCGCGGCTCTGATGGATTCAGCAAATCTTCCGCCGTTCTCTCTAAAGGTGAGCGCATCCTTTCCGATATAGGCACCCAACGGCGCCATCAATTCTTGATCGCGCTTCAAAACTTTCTTTGTATATCGGAACACTCTATCTGCCCACTGCAAAAACTCTGTTCTCTTCTTGACAATTCCTCCATCCACCAGCTCGTCGGTCATAAAATAGAAACGTCCTACAAGGAGAGTCTTTCCATCAAAGTCGCAGCCGGAGAATTCTATTGCTTCAGAACTTTCGACATCCAATAACCAAAGACCCAATGTCTGGTAGTAGTTCGTAATGATGCGCCCATTTGCCGGAGTAAGGTAGCAATAAATCGACGTCACTCCACTTGGGAGAAAGATGGATTTACGTTCAATCGGAGACTGCATCTCGACTGGATCGTCCGTAGGCGACTTCTTGCTGAGCACTCTTGCACCGAAGCGGGACCGAAGCTCTTCGACGAGGCCCTCTGCGTCAGAAGGTGTGAGAAATAACTGAAATTGCTTACTCATGGCAAAATTTCCGGATCAATCACCTCAGGGTCACCTTCACCTGCCCCTGGGATACCAATGACGGGTTCCGGTGATATTGGCCAGCCCGATATGCCAGTTTCGCTCGGGAACGGTGCTTGATAATCGAAAAATTGTACACTGGCGTTCGGTTCTGCTGCTTGTATATCGCTGAGACCACTTTGCTCACGAGCTACAGGAGTCTTATTATCCGCATATGTTCTTCCAATCTGGCCAATCCTCGTTGATTCGGTCCCATCTGGATTCGTCTTCGTTCCGTATACATCCGCAAATCGGTATGATTTGACTCCTCCTGGGGTTCGTATATATTCCTCATTAGTAACTTTGTACCCCTGACTGTCCCAGTACTTGGAAAGAGCTCGAACTGCGTCGCGGTGCGCGGGGCCACCCAATCTACCCCATCGCGCAAAGGCCATTCCAGTAGTGGCAAACCAAGACGCCTGTGTGCTTGAGCTGCCCGACACTTCCTGCTGGCGACGGCTTGCATTATTTCTGTGGGCTATGTCTTCCACGCCCTGATCGGTGTGAAATCCTTCGCCATGGAACAGATTGTCGGCTCTCTGTCCCTGGTCACAGAACCATTGGAACCCTTTCCAGCACAATCCCATGGGATCCGTGAGGTTGAGCGGGTTGTTGCCGACGTACGCATACCTGTTCCAGCTCTGTGGGTTTGCGGGGTCAGCCGCACCGAGTCCCGCCGGGTCGGGGGTTAACCAGCGGCCCTGCGAGGAGCGAAGATGGCGCTCCGGGAACCAGTACGTGGGGGTGGTAAAGGTTTGGTTGTAGGTTTCGTCGTCGAAGCCCTGCCCTGCGAATCCGTAGGGATAGCCGCCGCTGGAGCTATACGTCTCGCCAAATGGCGCGTGCGCCCCACTCTACACATAGGATCCTGCGGTATACAGCCAAGTCGCACGAATCGTGCCCAACCAGTCGGCCAATTGAACCACGTGAGCGCCGCCTCCCTGACTCAATATGGACCCGCCGGGTAACGGATATTCCGAATAGTTGGGCGACTGCCCATTGGCCGACAGCTTGAATTTCCCCAGCGTCAGATAGGAAACTCCGTAAGAGCCATTAGTTAACGATTCAGCGTGGTGTCCAAGGGCATCGTTGATGAACGACACAGTCTCTCCGCCAAACGAGTAGTAGTCCGTTGACAGGTTCTTCCCGTCCGCGTCCCAAGTGTAGCTGTTAA
>PNAR01000375.1 GCA_003169715.1 Acidobacteriaceae bacterium
TTGAATCCGGTCATGAACTTGATATCGTCCATGGCGAACACGTTTGTCGGATCCACCATAGCGATGGTGAGTGAAGCGCCAACTCGGCTGAGCGGCAGAATCTGGTAACGCTTCGCTGTTTCAAACGGGATTAGCTTTACGACGGAAGGATCAATTTCGAAATACGAAAGATTAATTGCGGGAACGCCATATTGCCTGGAGAGGAAATTTGTAACATCTTCGTCGGTTAGGAAGCCGAGTTTGACCAAAGCCGAGCCCAGACGAGTGTTGTTCTCCTTCTGGGACTTGGTTGCCTGCTGCAACTGCTCTGGTGTTATGACCTTCTCTTTGACAAGAAGATCACCCAGCCGTTGTGACATATGTCAATCTCTCCTAACCAGATGGCGACGAAATGCTGCCAAGGTTTACTCGACTAATCCGCGGCTTTCATGGGGAGGAAAGGCGGCTTACTTCGTTGACACAAATTGTCACAGCAGAAGCGTTACTTCACCAGTAACTTTGGTACTTGTACCGATTGGGGGCAACCTCCAAGCGATGGATTATCAGCGTAATGTGCCGCAAATGAGCGATTGGACGACAAAGTACGTTCGTTTGGACATGCACGTCGGTAATCACGAAACACCAGCACCCCGCTCAGGAAAGAGCGATATCAGGAAGATGCGTGGGATTTGCCCTGCTGAGATTGCTTTACACTAGTTCTAAAGATGTCTTGAAAGACTGATTGAACTCTTCATATTCAGAAAAACAATTGCGAGCGTACTACCGGGCTTTGCATCGTGCCTGGGGACGGCAACATTGGTGGCCCGCCCGCACGCGTTTCGAAGTTATCGTCGGTGCTTACCTTACACAGAATACTTCGTGGGCAAATGTGGAGATCGCATTGCGTCGGTTGCGTCAGGCGCGTCTTCTGACGCTCAGCGGCATCCGCAACACACCCTTGTCAGAACTTGAAGGACTAATCCGATCGTCTGGCTATTTTCGACAGAAAGCCGCCCGCCTGAGAACTTTTGTAGCGTTTGTAGATGATCGCTATGGCGGTTCCCTGACCCGAATGTTTTCTCAGCCAACCGAAAAGCTTCGTCACGAACTGTTGGAACTGAATGGCATTGGACCAGAGACTGCGGATTCGATACTCCTTTATTCGGGACAGCATCCGGTGTTCGTCGTGGATGCGTATACGCGGAGAATCCTGGAGCGCCATGAAATCACATCTCCAAATGCGCCGTACGAAGAAATTCGATTTCTTTTTGAACGTTCGCTGGCGACTTTGCAGTCGCCGACAATTGTTGCCCAGCAGAACCGGGTCGGAGAGCAGTCGCAGCTTGCGCATCGCCCCTCGGCCATGAGTCTGGCGAAACGTTCCTCCGTAGCACAGATTTATAACGACATGCACGGATTAATTGTTCGTGTGGGAAAGCATTACTGTTTGAAGTCGAGAGTGATTTGCGAAAAATGCCCCTTGCAATCGTTTCTACCAGTGCCTCTGGATCGCAGGGTTAAGCGCATATCCGGGAAGGCCTGAATGATGAAGAATGTCTCGAACAATATCCGTTTAATTTGACGTTTCCACTACGCTGTCCTGTTATGTTTGGATTGAGGCTGAGACTTGAATCAAATCCGAATTCTGCTAGCCGATGACAATGAATTTGTGAGGCACGCGATTTGTGGCGTGCTGCAATTGGACCCGGCTTTTCGTGTTATTTGTGAAGTCGCCGATGGTCGTGAGGCCATTGAGCAGTCGAAAGAACTGCAACCCGACGTTGTGCTGCTGGACGTCAGCATGCCACAACTCGGCGGGTTCGAAGCGGCCCGCTTAATACTCACAGTCGCGCCTCAAACTGAGATCGTTCTGCTCACGGAACACGCGGTCGCGGAGATGGCGCGAACCGCGCTAAATCAGGGTATACGAGGATACGTAATTAAGTCCGATGCGGCGAAAGACTTAGCGGAAGCCGTGCGAACGGTGATGCAGCGAAAGCAATATGTCAGTGCTGGTCTCGCCGTGCAAGGAAATACCAGAACTCATTCCTGAGCGCGTTTCTTTTTCGCCGCTGCCGCACCTTTCTTGCCCAATACTGTGCGGGTGGACTTCGGGAGATGAGCAATCGTTCTCTTCTTCTTGGCTGCCGACGCCGCTTTCTTTATGTTTTTCTTCGCGGCCGCGGTTTGTTGCCGACTAGGCATGGCTACCTCCAAAATAATTAAGAATTTATCAGCGGAGATTTTGATGTTGCCGATAGCCCGGAAGTTGTTCGATGCATTCGCTACGCGTTCACGGTTTGATATTCTTCGTACGCACCTTTGAAATCCGTGATGTGATGGTCGGTTTCAAAATGCCAAATCCGGGTCGCGACTTCGTCAATCAAATCGTGATCGTGAGTCACCAGGAAAACTGTTCCCTGGTAGCGTTGTAACGCAATGTTCAGCGCGTTAATAGACTCCAAATCCAAATGGTTGGTAGGCTCGTCGAAAACAAGCACGCTTGGTTTCTGCAACATCAGTTTGCAGAACAACAGCCGGGCAGCCTCTCCGCCGGAAAGAACCGTTGTAGACTTCGTGGCTTCTTCTTTGGCAAAAAGCATCTGACCCAATAATCCGCGAAGCTCTTCATTTGACGCGGACGGGTCCCACTGGCCGAGCCATTCCAGCGCGGTGCTTCCTTTTTCAATCAACGTGCGGTGGTCCTGGGCAAAGTAGCCAATAGAGGCTTCATGGCCCCAAATCACTCTGCCACTATCCAGAAACGGGCCATCGTAGCCGCTGGTTTTGCGCAATTCCGCCTCAGGTGTTGTGGGCGAATTTGCCAGCAGCGCGTTCACTAAAGTCGTCTTGCCGGCGCCATTGCGGCCCATCAGAGCGATCTTTTCTCCGCGAGTAATGCTCGCCGTGAAGTTGGAGATAACCTCATGATCGCCGTAAGACTTTGTTAAGCGTTCAACCTCAAGAATATGTTTGCCGGAAGAGCGTTTCGGTTCAAACTTAATGAACGGGCGTTGAATATTCGATCTTGCGAGTTCGGTAACTTGCAGGCGTTCTACTTCTTTCCGCCGCGACTGCACTTGGCTGGACCGGGTGCCCGCGGAAAAGCGCGCGATAAATTCGTTCAGCTGAGAAATCTTCTTTTCGCGCTGAGCATTTTGGGATTCGATCTGCGAGCGCACTTGCGTCTTCGCCACGACCATATCGTCATACGAACCCGTATAAGTAATGATAGTTTCGTAATCAATATCGGCGATATGAGTGCAAATGCTGTTCAAAAAATGGCGATCGTGGGAAATCGCGATCAGCACGCCGTCATATTGATTCAGAAAGCCTTGCAGCCAGTGGATTGAATCCAGGTCGAGATTGTTCGTGGGTTCGTCAAGTAGCAGTGCTTGAGGATGCCCGAACAAAGCCTGGGCCAACAATACGCGAACTTTTTGCCCGCCTTGCAGTTCGCTCATCGAGCGGTTATGTAGTTCGTCTGGAATATCGAGACCTTGCAGCAAGATCGCGGCATCAGTCTCGGCCGTGTAGCCATCTTCTTCTCCAACAATGCCTTCAAGTTCGCCGAGCTTCATCCCATCTTCATCTGTTATTTCCGACTTCTCGTAAATTGTATTTCGCTCCTGCATGGCGGCCCAGAGGCGCTTGTTGCCCATGATCACGGTGTCGCTCACGGTATAAGCGTCGAAGGCGAATTGATCCTGGTTTAGAACGCCAAGTTTGCGGGGGCGAACGACGGTTCCTTTTTGCGGCTCCATTTCGCCGCTCAGAATCTTCATGAGCGTGGACTTTCCCGCTCCGTTTGGACCCGTTAATCCGTAACGCCTGCCATCCGTGAAGGCGGTGGAGACATCGTCGAACAGTACTTTGGCGCCGTAGCGCATTGAAACATTGCTGACTGAAAGCATGAGTTTTCTTGTGAAACTGCGGGGAATTTCCGCCCGGTTCGAGGTAAAGACGGTGCGCAGCTAGTACCTTTAGAATATCACGGACCGGAAGGGGTACTTCCTAACGGAGTGAACAAATCATTCCGCCGCTTCGGGAAGTTCATATAGTGGTCTGACTTAGCAAAGGCACAGGTATTTCCGACTATTCAGACCCGTTCTCCGGAGGGATATCCTCGGGGCGACGATATCCCTCGTGAGTATGGACCGGGCGCTCCGGGTGATTCGCGGCGTCCTCAACCCCGTCAACAATTCCTGCTTCCAGAGCCTGATCTTCTTCGGCTAACTCATCCACGCTGAGATCGCTAGCATCCTCGGTGTCAGAAAGACCCTGGGTGTCGCCAGATTGTCCCGCGCTGGCGGGACCCACCTGGCCGGGATTATTTCCGAGATCATCCAGTTGGGCTTCATTGCCTCGTCTTGCCATAGAGTCCTCCGGTTCAGAATTTATGTCAGGGATTGGATGCGGATTGCGGGCTAGTGGTTCGAGCGGGACTACCAAGTTTGAACAAATCTGAGCCAGGGGGCATCCTGGGAACTTCAGTGCGGAAGGACCCTGCTTGCATAGGCATTCTTCTCGTGTTTAATGCGTATCCGCTACACGCGAGGTCCTTCGCAGGGCTCAGGATGACTTCTCAGATTGGATGAGGGATTAGAAACTGAGCCACTACCAATAGACGCGTAGCGACCGCCCTCGGCTGTCGGGCTAATCAGCTGTTTGCTTGCAACTCCTCCAATAAATCTGCCTTCAGTTGCTTCTGCCGTTCGGAGGAAAGTTTGCTGCCGCCGGAGGTTAAATAAAAAACATCAATGGCCATCTGCCCTTCCGTATCAATCAATGCGATTTCTATATTGCAGTTGTGATAAGAAAAGCGGGAGCTTATTTTGTACAGCAATCCCAGACGATCCTGCGCGATTATCTGAACCAGAGTGCTGGTGGCAGAGCTCTGATCATCAAACTCGATTGTCGTCTCTATCTTTATTTTTGGAGTGTTCTTTTCGGAACGCAGACGGTCTCTCAATAGCTTTTCCAGATCTGTTTCACCAGCTACGACATCGCTGACGCTTCGCTGAAATCGGTCCCACTCCGGCATGTTCAACTCCAGCGTCCGAAAACGGTCGGTAAAGAAAAATGTGTCCACCACAATTCCCGCGTGGTTCGAGAATGCGTCCGCCTTTACGATGTTCATTCCCCAGGCCGCCAGAGTTCCGGCGATCGTTGCAAATAAGAACGGACGATCGGTGGTCACCAAAGTCAATTCATACCAATGGCGTCCGCGTTTCAGATCAAGTTTGACCTGTTGCCGCACGAGTTGTCCCGACATCTCAAAGTGATGCAAGACCTCTTCGGCCGGATACGTTCGCAGATAACGCTTGGGAAGTCCTTCAAGAAACGCCTTAACACTCTTGCCGGCCACCGGAGCCAGGC
>PNAR01000192.1 GCA_003169715.1 Acidobacteriaceae bacterium
TTCGATATGAACATCCTGTGCTATGACCCGGCATATCAAAACCATGATTACGTAAATGCAATTCAGGAAGTGATGGATTTGCGCCATACGCGCGGTATTTCCCACGAAAGGACGTGGATCAAATATGTGAGCTTCGAAGAAGCGTTGAGCCGCGCCGACTTCGTCAGCGTTCATGTGCCACTCCTTCGGGAAGGCGAAAGCGCGACGCCCACTTATCATCTCTTCAACGAACGCACTTTGCGGATGATGAAGCCAACGGCGTTTCTGGTAAACACTTCGCGGGGTCCGGTGATAGATGAAGCAGCCCTAGCGAAAGCGTTAAAAGAAAATTGGATTGCCGGCGCGGCCTTGGATGTTTACGAAAAAGAGCCTCTGCCCGCGGACTCGCCATTGCGCGATCCCGCTATCGAAGATCGGTGCCGCCTTTATCCACATTTCGCCAGCGCGGCGAAAATTACCCGGCTCTCTCCGGATCCGAACCAGGGTATGGCCGGAAGATGCGTGCAGGGGTTGATTGACGTTCTAGAAAAGAATTACGGCGGGGATATTACGAAAATGCCGTATGTGGTGAACAAAGAGGCGTTTGGGAATTAGCTGTTATCTCAATGCCTGCTCTGCGCTCGCGAATAATTCAGGCATGCCTTCGTTCCAACTTTGCCAATCGTGACCGCCGCGGGTTTCCAGCGCTTCCACATTCATGCCAGATTCGCGAAGTTGCTTTACGAACCGTCGATTGACGGCAAGTAATGGATCGCTTCGACCACAGGAGTCAAACCACCTGCTATTCGGCACACCTCTCGAATTCCTCAGTAGGTCGAATACATCCTCATCGCGTCTTGCACTCGGTCGCAAGCCAAAGATCGTCCATATTCTCCAAGTCTGCCCCCAGCGTCGAAGGCTTGCACTGCGTCGAGTAATATCGAACGGTCCGCTCATGGCTCCGACAAACCCGTACAGTTTCGGATGTTTCAAGGCTAGCGTGATCGCGCCGTAGCCTCCCATTGAGATTCCAGCAATTCCCGTGTGCTCCCGACCCTCAAGAACCGGGAACCTCATTTTGACGTCCGCCATCAGCTCCCGCGTGATCGCGTCTTCCCAGCTTGAATGCCACCGGTGCTTCGCATTCACGTAGTATGAAAATCCTGCATCAGGAATGACCACAATCAGCCGGTGCATGCCTGCCAACTTGGCAACAGCTGAACGCGTTAAGATTTCTTCAGGGCCGCTATTGATTCCATGAAGCAGATACAACACGGAGAGTCTTGCAGGAGGAACCGATTGCGGAACAATAACCCGATACCAAAGCAGTCCACTAATACTGTCGCTATAAAAACGCACGTCGGTCACGCTGACTGAGTTGTCAGCCGCAATTTGCGTAACCGTTGCAGCCGGCTTTGCTGAGCGGCACGCATCGCAGGCAAGCACGAGAATCAAAAGAAAAGCTCTGCGCACGAGGCCAGACTACGAAGGATTAACGTGGTAGGCAATGACCGCGAAGGTTACCAGTGGCGCGCGATGTAAAGTAGTGACTACTCCGAGATCGTGTGCTCTTCGCTTTGCGCCCGCAGAACGCGGTCAACCGAATAAGGTGCGCGCCTGGAAGGTTCGTGGTAATGCCGCACTTGCATCTCGCCTAACAATCCCACGGCCAGCATATTGAAACCACCGAGCAGGAGGACTGCTCCGAAAATCATCAATGGGCCGTGCTTCATCATTACATCGCTGTGGTTCAGGAATTTTTCCACGAATAACCACAGGGCCACAGCCGATCCGCCCATGATGCTTACCATTCCAAGGGTGCCGAAAAAGTGCAAGGGGCGGGAAAGATAGCGGAGTAAAAAGCGAATCGTGATCAGGTCAAAAAACACTCTGAATGTACGGGAAATTCCGTAATGGGAGACACCGCGTTCACGGTTCACATTGCGGATTGGCACTTCACAAATTGACGCACCATGCCATGACGCCAGCGCCGGAATGAAGCGATGAAGTTCGCCATAAAGAGGAACCTGTTCCAGAATTTCGCGACGATAGGCTTTAAATGTCGTTCCGAAATCGTGAATGTCCACGCCGCTCAGTTTCGCCATTAGCCAGTTAGCGCATTTCGACGGAATTCGCCGCAACCAAAGATTGTCAATGCGGACCTTCCGCCATCCACTGACGATGTCGTAGCCTTCGGCGATTTTTTCGAGAAACAGAGGAATGTCAGCGGGGTCGTGCTGCAAATCGCCGTCCATGGCGATGACGTACTCGCCCCGAGAATGATCGAATCCCGCTGCTAGAGCCGATGTCTGGCCAAAGTTACGGCGCAGTTTTACGACTGTGACGCGGCTGTCAATGGCCGCAATTTCGCGAAGAAGATTGAACGTACGATCTTTAGATCCGTCGTCAACCAGAACGATTTCAAAACTCTCGCCGTTGATTTCCATCACCGCCTTGAGGCGGTCATAGAGGTCGGTCACGTTCTCCTGCTCGTCATGCAGGGGAACCACAATTGAATACTTGGGCATGAATTTCTATTATACGATTCTGGACCAGTTTTTCGACAACTACCGCGCACCGGCATACATAGACGTGGCTTGTCACGCGCCCCCGTAGTCCGAAGCGCAAAGCCTTCAAGGCCTCTACCCATTGACCTGAACCATAACGTAAAACCTCTATCTTTGCGCTTTGCCGCGTATTTCCGTATAAGATGCGAGTCAGAAGCAAGATTGAAAACGCGAAGTAGCTGAGAGAGGGAGCCCGTAAAAATGGACATTGCGTTAATTATGTTTGGAAGCCTGATCTCTACTATGACGGCGCTGACCTTTCTGGAGGTTCGGCGAATCCGTAAGTTAACGGAATCGAGGATGGCGGAATTGAAGAAGTCTGCCCCCCCGCTCCGCGAACCCCAGCCGCCGGATTCCGGCGTGGGCCGTTGAGCATACAGTTTGGCAATTGCACCCAAAGCCGCAGATGCGCCATCTAATGACTTAGGGCTGAATTACCGGGAGTACCTACTTTTCCAAAGGTTGAGACAGAGGTAATTTGTTACAATGAAATGTTCCGAAGGAGAGAGCCCATGGCCACCACAACCATTCCAGAAATAACGACCGAAAAGAAAACGCCCCCGATTTCCTTAACCCCCAATGCCGTCGCTAAGGTGAAGGAGATTATGGCGCAACAGAACCCTGTCCCCAGCGGCCTGAGGGTAGGCGTCGTTGGCGGCGGCTGCTCTGGGTTCTCGTATTCCATGTCCTTTGAAAACACGCCTGGCATGATGGACAAGGTTTTTGATATGGAGAGCTTGAAGGTTTACGTGGATGCCACGTCAGTCATGTATCTCAACGGATGCGTGGTTGATTACGTCGAAACGCTCGAGGGCGCAGGATTTAAGTTCGAAAATCCGAACGTGAAAAGCACCTGCGGCTGTGGATCTTCATTCAGCGTTTAAACTTCTGCGATTTGTGAAAAAGAACCCGCCTTTGGGCGGGTTTTTTACTTGGCTGAACAGATTCGCAATTTGAATTTATTGGCGTTGCGGTTGCTGCTGTGGCTGGATATTCTGAGGGGCTTGTTGCATGCCGCCGCCAAACGGGGATGCCTGATTTCCCATTCCCTGATTCCCAAATCCTCCGGGCATTCCCTGGACGCCGCCGGCGCCGGGCTGACCCATGGGCACAGCCCCCATCAATGACGGCTGGTAGGGGGTACGGATCAAACCTCCACGATGGGACTGCGGATCATAAACAAAGAGCCACTCGTTGTAATGATCTTTCTTGTTGAATTCGCGGATGCTGTGCGCTTTGCTTGTGCTCTCCACCCCCGCGATTGGTCCGCCACCAAAGGTCTCCCCAGTGAGTTTGTCGGTGCTGGTCGCGCCTGCGGGACCGGCACCCGGCTGGTTCGTGCTGGAAGCCGTGTTTCCTGATGCCGATTGGTCCGCAGCGGCAGCAGCGTTGGGATTGGCTGGGTTTGTATTCGCCGATTGACCAGATTGACTGCCGGTTCCCGGTCCCGAGTTTGCCGCGGGAGTTAGACCGCCGCCGCCCGCCAACGCCATTTGAGCTTCGCTTAGATGGACTAGCTTGAAATCTTTGCCTGTAATCGGATCTTTATATTTTTTTCGCAGAAATCGCAGGTTGTTCGTATCCTCGAGATCTTCGATTCTTGAGGGATATCGGTTGAACTTTTTGTAGTAGTGCTGTACCGCACGCGAATATTGCACGCCGCGATGGATCATTTCTTCTTCGCGGTCCCGTTTCACCTGAAACGCAATACTTGGCGCGATTGCGGCGGCCGCTATCGTCAAAAGAGCGACAATAAGGATTAGCGTGATCAGAATGTATCCAGCACTATCATTGCCGCCTCGGCGTGAGGCGCGGGCTAGAAGCGATTTTGGCGAAGTTGATATCAATTTCATCCTTGAGTCAGCGGAATGCTCTGACGGTTATTCGTGAGCACGTCTTCAACTTCGACAGAGGTCGGAGAAATTTGCAAGACCTTGTACCGCCGGTCCACAATATCTCCCTCTCCGGCAATGAAAACGTCGTCGCCCTGCGACAGAAAAATCTTCTTTGGCTCGCCGGGACGGCTGGCGAATCCGTAAAATTTAAGGTTGATCGGCGGCGGAGGAGGAGGGAGTTGCGGTCCGGTATCTGGCGGCGGCGCAGAATGCTGGACGATTGCCGGGAATTTAGCCTTTGGAATAACTTCAGCTTCGGCGTGAAAAATATCGCGTCCTTTACCTTCGTACTTTGTCTCTTCGCTAACCTTCAGCAAATCCAAACGCAAACTGGGATCGAGAGTCCGCTCGACTGTAAGCCCCTTTTTTGTCCGGTTAGGCCGCGTTGCAGGAGCATTAACGGCTGGCACCGAGGCGGCCGGAGGAATGACCGCCGCAGAGGAGGTCCCTCCCGAACTGAAAAGCCTCTGTGCCAATAACCCGGCGGCGACAACCATCAGCACGACGGCGATGATCAGCTTATTTCGATTTTCGCTTCCAATCTTCATTTATAAATCATTTGTAAATCGCGATTCGTAAGATTTGCAACTCGTCACTGCAACCGGAGCAGTCCATCGGTGCTATGTGATGTCCGTCTTGCGATAAGTTTCGAGCCGCATTGCAAGCTTGACTATGCCACTTTGCTCGCCCCCCAGTTCGACGCTGTCCACTATAAAGAATAGTTTGTTCCTCTCCAGAGAGTTGATGAAACGCATGAGCTGCAAATAGTCGCCTGACAGGTCTGCCTCTACGAGGACCCGATGCAAACCTACGGCCTCGGCCCGCTGTTCCACTTCTCCGGCCTTGTCGCCCTGATCCTGGGCATATTTCACTCCTTCGATTTTTACGCCGCTCCCGCTTGCCAACTTTCCGAGTTCCCCCGAAATCTCCGAGTCCTCGGAGGTGAGCCGGCCATTATAGAAATCAGTGATCTGCTGACGTGCGGTCGGAATCTTCTTATCAAGTCCGCGCAAGGGCTCCGCCTGGCGACTTTTAACCTGTATCTCGGCTCCGAGGCGGGACAGTTTTTGATCCCGCGACTGTGCGGACCCCACCAACGGTGAAAACAAGACCCCCGCAGCGACAACGTCGAGGACGACCAGAACTCCGATGGCAATTTTGATCTTTCGCCGTGTTTCTCCGAGTTCGGGCATTATCTAGGACCTCCCGGAGCCGTAGTCTGGACCTGCTGAGGAGTTTGGGACAACGATTGCGGAACATATAACGCGCTGATATCGAAACTTACCGTGTCCCCAGACGCTTTCTGGCTTTGCATGGACGTTTGCACATGAATTTCCGTCTGCCGGAAATGTTGAGAGCCTTCCATCTTGCGCACCAGTTCCAGAACCCGTCCGGGCGAATCGCCGGCAACAATAAGTTTGATTTGTAACTGGTTATCCGCCGACATGTCAGGATGGATCGAAACCACATGCACGCGCGGCGGCATGATTCGTTCGAGATCTTCGAAAACCTGGGTCCAGGAAAACGCTTTGCGCTCGAAGAGGGCATTCAAAAACTGGGAACGATCCCGGGTTGCGCGATTTTCGGGCCGATTCAAAACCGCCTCTGCGGTCGTTTTTTCATTGTCCAGTTTGGCTATGCGTTGCTCGCCATAAGCAATACGTTCTTGCGCCGACCGCGCCTGTTCCCACCCGTGGGCGATCAAAAACACGAGCGCCAAAAGAAGAACGCTAAGGCCTGCCAGCACACTTCCCCAACGCACCCAGAAAACCTGCACGTCCTCATATGGATGGGTCGCGAGATTGATATCTATGCGCATGATCTAAGAAAGCAACGCTCCCAGGACTCCAGCGGTTCTCCATTTGGGGACTGAAACGATGTTGCCGCCGAGTTGCGAAGATCCCACTAACTCTTCGACTTCAGCCCCAGTTTGCGCGCGCAGCGCGGGAGCGGCGCTGCCCAAGTCGGAAACTCCCGCCACAAAGATTCGATCAATATTCATATGATACGTGTCCTGGAAGAAGACTACCGATGGATAGACTTCTTCGGCCAACTGTTCGCCGGTAATGGTGACACCGCGGGCATTTTCTAAAGTTCGGAAGAGCAATAGTTGCTGCTTGTCCATTATGGCAATGCTGGTGGTGCGAGCATCCACCTTTACGATAAGGGTTGGACCGCTAGACTGCGCCACACCCAGCGCTGCCAGCATGGACGGTAGCACGACTCCGGGCGTGTAACCGGCTTCTCGAAACACGGATTCATAATCGTCAACAACGCTGGCGAGCGCCACGGCAGCAATCACTCTTAATCCAGACGTCGTCGAAGTTTGGGACTGGTAGGAAACTTTTGCTTTATCAATATCGAAAGGCAGCGACTTCTTGAGCCGGAAACGCACCACAGCTTCGGCTTCGACGCGATTGGTGGGTAAGGTTTCAAAGTCCAGCAATACGACGCGTACAGCCGCATCGGGCAGGACCGCAATCACATCACGGGAGCGGCCGCTTACACTGCCTAATGTGTTGCGAAGGGCCTGAAACACCGAGTTGCGCTCCCGCAGGTTCGGTTCAACCAAATCGGGCACGACACTGCCCGGCGAGAGTTCGTGCGAGACACACGTATCCATCATGCTGCCAGTATCGGCGATGCGTCCGGCGATGATCCGGTCGGCAGCGATTTCGCACGCCACTTTCGGCTTTGCTGAATTTGCCTTGGCCATGTTGAAAAAAGTTTCGAGTTTCTAGTTTCGAGTTTCAAGTTCAAAAAAACAAACTTGAAACTGGGAAACTTGAAACTGTTTCGAATATAGTTTCCAGTTTCCAGTTCAAAAAAGAAACTTGAAACTGCTTCTATCTCATACTTTCGATAAAAGTAACTTTATTGATCTCTTTCAGGGTGGTCATTCCCAGACGTACTTTGTCCAGCGCAGATTCCCGCAAGAACCGCATTCCTTCTTCGCGGGCGGCCCGGCGGATTTCAGATGTCGGTTTTTTCAATAAAATCATTTCTCGAATACGATCACTCAAGTCAAGAAGTTCATGGATGGCGGTGCGTCCTCGAAATCCGGTACCCGCACACTCAATACAACCTTGTCCTTCATAGAAGGAGACTTTAGACCAATGTTCTGCGTCCAGCCCGCTTGCCTCCAGCAACTCTATCGGATATTGCACAACGGTCCGGCATGATTCGCAAATCAAACGTACCAGCCGTTGAGCCAA
>PNAR01000446.1 GCA_003169715.1 Acidobacteriaceae bacterium
GTGCTGTATGCTTTCCCGCCGGCTATTTTGCTTCTGCTGTGCCTGATGCGGCCCTGCAACAGCGCGAGGCTGAAAACGTACTTGTCGCTTTTCGCGCTCAATGTGTTCACATACTTCTTTTATGCCTGGAGCCCGGCGGGCCCCGGGCCGCGTTATCTTTTCCCTTACTTTCCGTTTCTCATCCTCGCGGTGGTTGAGGTGTATCGACTAAACCGCGACCAGAAAATCGGCAAGATTGGATGGCGCGTGGTTATGTCTTGCCTCGTCGTTTGCAGTCTCGTTTACGGAGCCGATCAAACCCGCGTGATCTACAAACGACGGGACCTCGAGCGCATAGTCGCAACCATTCCACAAAAGAAGAAGATCATTTTGCTCCAAAGCGGAACATACGAGATGGACATACCCGACCTGATCCGGAATCCGCCGGATTTGTGGTCCGCCGATACTCTTTACTTTTCTTACGACGACGGGGTGGGAATCGCCAACCTGCTGAAGCGATTTCCCAACCACAGCGTTTATGTCTATCGGTATCCTGGCTCACTCACGCCGTGGAGCGGGTGAAAAAGCGCTGAGTTCCGCTCTGCCTTCTCTGCTCATTCCGCGCCGGCATTGACAGCAGCGACGCGTCCCCAGATCCAGCCTGATTTGCTCAGACGAATCCGGGACGATTGCCCAGTACGTCACGGGGTTAGATGGACGGAAATGGCCTTCAGGATTCTCTGAGCCTCTCCATTGCCTTGCGAGGCAGCTTTTTCCAAAAGAGCCCTGGCTTTATTATCATCACGCGGGACGCCTTTCCCGCGCAAGTACAGCTTGGCAAGGTTTGTTTCGGCGTCCGGGTCGCCGTAGGCTACTGCGTCTTGATAGAGCCTGACCGCATTGCGATAGTCTCTTTTCTGCTCCAGTTCCCACGCGGCGTGAGTCTCGCGGCTGGCTTGAAACTCCCCCATTCGAACTGCTTCAGTGATTCCAAAGGTAGAATCCTTGGGAATGTCGCTTACATTCTCCAATTTGCCGGTAATGCGAGCAGCGGGTAATTCTCTTGTAACCAATGCTGCCTGCGAAGGAGCTACGGACGATAAGAAACTGGCCGGCACCGGAGTCAACGCACCGCGCACTCGCGACGCCGTCTTGTAAATCTCAGGCGGATGATTTCGCGAGAGCCAAGCGACGATAAAAACAATGATCACCGCTGCGATCGGCCCGAAAACGCGTAGCAATAAGAGGGCCTCCCCAGCGCGAAGTAATTGGAACCGGAATTTTCGTGATCGCGGCGCTTGGTCTTTTCGGTCCCGACCACCAGGTTCTGAAGACTGCACCTCATATTTTGGCCCTGTGTATTTCCGAAAATGATCGTATTCAGCTCGAAAGCGCGGTATCGAAAGAACCTCGTAAGCTTCGATAATCTCCTGCGTGCGCCGATGGGCATTTCGGGCGTGATCCGTTCCCGGGTCAAACTTGTCCGGATGAAACGCCTTGATGTGAAATCGGTACGCCGCCCTGATCTGCTCAGTCGTGGCGTTCTGCGAAACATCGAGGATGTCATAGTAATCGCGCATCGCAGAATTAGGGATAAGACAATCTCAATCGGTGATCAATGAAATTGGTCGAGTCCCCAGGGTAATCAGTCCTTTTTCTCCCGTGTCCCGCCAAATGCCTTACCAAGGTTACTCGTATCGAAGGGATGAGAGATTGCACCCCGGAGGCGTGTCGAGATGTTGAGGGGAAATCCCGTCGGCAGCCCAATCGCCAGAGATTCGGGAGAACTTCGTGACGAAGCGAAAAGGCTGAGCACACCCGAAGGAATAGGCGTCGGAGTCGGGGTTGCTGTTGCTGTTGGAGTAGAACTAGAACTCCGCGCAGTTATAGACTACGCGACCGCGGCAAAGATCGCTTTTGCAAATGACTTTGCATTTCTCCTGCACGGTCGCCGCGCCGCACACCGGGCACCCGATCGCATCCTCCACGCCATTGACCTTTATTGTTTCGGTTTGTTCCTGGCTCAACTCGTTCAATTCTTTGACTTGTATGGCCGCCACCGGTGATTGGCAAATCTATTGTTGCCGGCCCGCTCCCCAGACTGCCTTCACTTCGAGCAGGTCGATGCTTTCGGAGCAACTCCGTGCCTCGGACAATACCCAGTTTCACCCCCTTCTTGCTGGGAACGATTACACAGATCGTGTCGGCGTAGCCGAGGCCAAATCCGTACCCGACAATCCTGGCGGAACGATCGAGCATTTCACGTGCGTCGGGCATGGCTGAACGGACAATTGTGCGCAATCCCAGCGCGACGGCTTGGACCTTTGTTGGGTAGCCGTCGAAGAATTCGAGGACCTCTTTTGTTTCCTGTTTCACGGGTTCCTCGAGTGTCTGACAGAAACGGAAAGGCCTGCCAAGCTGCGACTCATGCGCGAAGGATGGTGCGTTCGCGAAATCGAAGCCCATCCATTCCGGCCGATTGCACATCTACGTAGAGTTCGCGTCTGGATACGCGTAGTGACCGCGCGCTGGTGCGCACACATCCAGCTGCATAAGGCGTTACTGATCCGCTCTTTCCGCTCTTTGGCCCAATGCCAAATCTCCAGCGAAGGCGGCGGATTCAAAATCCAAACACAGAAAGATAATAATGACATCATTTACGGCTCTTCGGAACCTCACCTCAATTGCCTTGACCGCCTGTTGCGTGATCGGGGTATCAAGCGCGCGCGCTCAGACTTATAGTCTCATTGATCTGGGATCTATCCCTTCGGTGACTTCGATGACGACTGGCGTCAATACGCCCGCTGCGATTAACAACCAGGCAGAAGCACAAGTGGCCGGCACCTCGGGGACGTTCGCATTTCGCTACACGGTTTCCGCCATACCACCGATGGAGAATGCCGCCAGGAATTCTCCCCAAAGCATCAGCCGCGGATTTGGTATCAACGAATCCGGACTGGTAGTCGGTGACTCGACCTTTGGCAAAGGCCAGGCCAGCCGCGCCGCGGTTTTCAGCAATGGGACGCCGACGGATTTGGGGACTCTACAGAATAGCGGCCCCTTCAGCCGCGGCACTGGCATTAACGCCTCTGGCCAGGTGGTCGGTTTTTCCGGTGACAAG
>PNAR01000311.1 GCA_003169715.1 Acidobacteriaceae bacterium
AGGGAGAACGAAGCTGGAGGCGGCGTCAGCACATTTTGACTCGGGGCATCTGTAAGATTCAGTGCATCGCATGTCTTGGCGAATTCTCAAAAACTCTATCAAGTGCCAATAATGGAGAGACATATGTCCTTCTTTGTTCAATGTGCCTTGGCGGCCGTACTCGCGGGTGTTATCGCAGCCGCGGCACAGGAGATGCCCAAATCTCAGCCGCCTCTGTGGAGCACAAAGCCTGACGTCGCAGCCTTCGAGAAAATTGAGAACGACAGGCTGGCAGCGGCGCAGCGTTCGATTGATGAAATTACGGCTGTGAAGGGCGATAAAACCATTGAGAATACGCTCGTCCCGTACGATGAAGCCGTTCACCAGATTGACTCGGCAAACTATTTTGCTGGCCTGATGCAGCAAGTACATCCCGAGGAAGAATTCCGCAATCATGCGACCGAAATGACGCGGAAGGTGAGCGCCGTCGCCACCGCGCTTTCCTTGAATCAGGACGTTTATCACGCGTTGGCTAGTCTCGACCTTTCGAGTGCGGATTCTGCAACGCGCTACTATGTGCAACGCCAGCTCCTTGAGTTTCGTTTAGCAGGCGTTGACAAGGACGACGCCACTCGCGCACGTCTCAAAAAGCTGAATGATCAGCTCACCGACGAACAATCCATGTTCGACCGCAACATCTCGGATGGTGAGAAGACCGTTGATGTGGACAGCGTCTCAGAATTGGATGGTCTCCCGCAGGACTACATTGATCGCCACAAACCCGGCACGGACGGCAAGATTCACATCACGACCGATTACCCCGACGTTTTTCCGGCGCTGAAGTTCGCCAGGAGCGATGCTTTGCGCCGCCGCCTGTGGGAGGCGCTCGATACGCGAGCCTATCCCAGGAATCGTGACGTGCTGCGACAGATGATGCAGACCCGATATGAGATTGCAACCTTGCTTGGTTACCCTTCCTGGGCCGATTACAACGCCGCCGACAAAATGATCGTGAAGGGCGGGAACATTGGCGATTTCATTCAGCAGTTGGACACCGCGACGCGGCCGCTCGTCAAGCGTGAGTTCGCCATGTTGCTGGCGGAAAAACAGAAGACTGATCCCCAAGCGAAGGAGATTGGAGATTACGAGGTTGCGTACCTCAGCGAAATGGTTCGACGCTCGCAGTATGACTTCGACTCGCAGGCGGTGCGTCCCTATCTGCCTTATGCGCAGGTGAAGCAGGGAATTTTGGATACAGCCACGAAACTCTTCCACGTGACATTCCGGCAAGAACAGAGCGTTCCCGCGTGGGATCCTACGGTCGAGACATGGGACACAATTGAGAACGGGAAAGTCATTGGCCGGTTTTATCTCGACATGCATCCGCGGAAGGGAAAATTCAGCCATGCCGAAATGGTTCCGGTATTGGATGGCATTCGGGGGAAGCAGTTGCCGGAAGCAGTTCTGGTCTGCAATCTACCCGTTCCTACTGCGACTGATCCTGGATTGATGGAATACGGAGACGTTGTGACTTTCTTCCACGAATTTGGCCACTTGATGCATCACATTCTGGGGGGCCAGCAGCAGTGGGCGGGAATCAGCGGCATCACTATGGAGGGAGATTTCGTCGAAGCTCCTTCGCAAATGCTTGAGGAATGGATGCGCAGTCCGCAAGTGCTGGCGACTTTCGCCCGTAATTACAAAACTGGCGAACCGATTCCGGCGGAACTGGTCGCTCGCATGAACCGGGCGTCCGCCTTCGGACGCGGAAACTGGGTCGCGACGCAAACCGAATACACCGCAATCTCTTACGATATGTATAAGACGAAACCTCAGGACGTTGACCCCGACGCGGTTTGCCGTGATGATACGAAGCGCTATACACCGTTCACGCCAACTCCGGGCACGCACATGTATGCCTCCTTCGGGCACTTGGGCGGCTATTCGTCAGCCTATTACACGTATTTGTGGGACAAAGTTATTGCCGAAGACTTCTTCATGCAGTTCGACCACAAGAATCTGCTGGGTGGGGAAGCTCCGATGCGCTACCGCCATGTTGTGCTCGAACCCGGAGGCTCAATGTCCGCCAACGATCTGGTTAAGAATTTTCTGGGCCGTCCGCAGAATATGACCGCGTTTCAAGCTTGGATGGGCGAGGAATTTGAGCCGGTTCCGGAAAGCCCTGCACACATCGTCTCTCACGATGGCGGAGACCGCTGAGAAATTCCCGATCAGGGGTGGCGCGGGCGTTCTCGCCCTCGAAATGCCTGTTTGTGTACGGTCGTTCGGTGCGGCAAGATTCTTATTCAGACGTTCCGTGGTGGAGTTACAATTCCGGTCTCCGCTCGGAGCTGCCCCACTGCCCCCCAGACCCCGTGTCGAAACTCCAATTGAGCGCATCTTCCGTAAAATCTTTGGCCGCAAAATGAACGCCGCCGAAAGACTCTACTTCTTACGCAAGCATAAGGCGCACTAGAAATCGTCCATTATTCGTCAGGGGCGGATGTGGACGGGCGGTTAGTTTTTCGGTCTTCCTTATCTAGAGCTCCATTGAGTTGGTCAACCAGGTTCAACAGCTTTGCCGAGTCGTGCTCCACGCTTGCTGCCTTAGCGAAACTTTGCCACGTGTTGGGATCGTCTGTAGGCATGGGGGGGAACACCTCTGGCTGAGGAATCCTACAAAGATACCCTTATTGTTTTCTAAGGTCTGATCAATATTGAACAATTGGCTAAAAAATCCAGATATCGGCCACTTCCAATGGAAGCCCCCTTAAGCGAGGAAATTTCGTGTGCCGGTCCCGGATTTCGTAAGCGTTTACGGTGTATACTTCGGCGCACTTCAAATTGATTAAAATTCTCCAGCCTTTCCCGCAAAGGAGCCAATTCCAGTGCGCAAGTACTTCGTTAAGATCTCGTTTATTTTTGTCGCGTCCGCTTTGCTGAACGTTCCGCTCGCTTCCGTCGCGCAAACTTCCGGGCCGTCAGGCACCGCGCCATACCTGAATACCCAATTGCCAATCAAGGCGCGAGTGGATGACCTCGTATCAAGAATGACCTTGGAGGAAAAAGCCTCCCAGCTAGTGAACGAATCCCGCGAGATTCCCCGATTGCAAATTCCGGCTTACGATTGGTGGAGCGAGGCTCTGCACGGAGTTGCTCGCGCTGGAACCGCTACGGTATTTCCCGAACCGATCGGCCTTGCCGCCACTTTTGATCCTTCCCTGATCCATGACATGGGCACTGTCATTGGCGTTGAAGCCAGAGCCAAACACAATCAGGCAGTCCGCGCCGGAAGGCACGACATTTACGAAGGTCTCGACTTCTGGTCGCCGAATATCAATATCTTTCGCGATCCACGCTGGGGCCGCGGGCAGGAAACTTATGGCGAGGACCCATTCCTGACGTCGCGCATGGGCGTCGCGTTTGTAACCGGATTGCAAGGCAACGATCCAAAATATATTCAGGTGATTTCTACTCCAAAGCACTTCGCGGTGCATAGCGGCCCGGAGCCCTCGCGCCATAGCGTCAATGTTGCGGCTACGAAGCGCGATATGGAAGATACGTACCTGCCGGCTTTTCGCGCCACAATTACGGAAGGAAAAGCCGGATCGGTGATGTGCGCCTACAACCGGGTGAATGCCGAGCCCGCTTGCGCAAACAGCTTTTTGCTGGAGGACGAACTTCGCGGCGCATGGAAGTTCAACGGGTATGTGGTCTCAGACTGCGATGCGGTCGCGGATATTCAGCGCGGACATCACTTCACGCAAACTTTGGCGGAAGCGGCGGCAGTCTCTCTAAAGAGGGGAACGGACAACGAATGCGCCGACTTCGGGCAGAAACCCGCCGACAATTCCGACTATCAAAAATATGTGGATGCAGTTAAACAGGGGCTCCTGAGCGAGAAAGAAATTGACACATCGGTTAAGAGACTTTTTACCGCCCGGTTTCGGTTAGGGTTGTTTGATCCACCGGCGATGGTGAAATATGCGCAAACTCCCGACTCTGAAATTGACAGCGAGGCGCATCGCGAACTCGCGCTAAAAATCGCCCGCGAGTCTATGGTGCTATTGAAGAACGACGGCATCCTTCCCTTAAATGCAGCAACAAAGAAAATCGCGGTGATCGGGCCATTGGCTTTATCTTCGCGCGCGTTACAGGGAAACTATAACGGGTCGCCCTCACGATCCACGACGGCGCTGGATGGTATTCGCAAGCAGTTTCCGCAATCTGAAGTGACATTCACCCCCGGCACAGACTTCCTGCGCGAGGACTTGCCGGTGCCCGGTTCTATGCTCTCAACTCCAAATGGGCAGCCCGGCCTTAAGGCAGAATACTTTTCGGACCCGGCCTTCAAGGGCACTCCTGCGATTGCCCGCACTGAACCTGACATCAATTATGAATTCGCTCCGGGCACTAACGGCAAGGAGAATATTTACGCAGTAAGGTGGACCGGCTATCTGACTCCCTCCGAGTCCGGAAGCTACAAGCTAGGACTGAATGGGAGCAGAGAGCGCCTTTCGCTGGATGACAAAGTCATTGTGGACGATCCGAAGGGGCATTCGTCCCGACCCGTGGTCGCCGAAGTGGCCCTGGAGAAAGGCCATCGCTATGCGCTGAAAATCGAATACTTTCAGGGCCGCGCGCGTGGCGTAAAGCTGGTATGGTCCCATTCGAGTTCAGACCCAACTGCGGATGCGGTTGCAGCGGCCAAACAGGCGGATGTCGTGATCGCGGTCGTCGGCATAACATCGGACCTCGAAGGCGAAGAAATGGATGTCGAAGTTCCGGGCTTCAAGGGAGGAGACCGCACCACTCTCGATTTGCCGAAGCCGGAAGAAGATCTTCTCGAGGCGTTGAAGACCAGTGGAAAGCCGCTCATCGTTGTTCTCATGAACGGCAGCGCACTCTCGGTGAACTGGGCGAACGAAAATGCAAATGCAATTCTGGATGCCTGGTATTCGGGCGAGGAAGGCGGGGCTGCCATCGGCGAAACGCTTGCCGGAGTGAACAATCCCGCAGGGCGTCTGCCAGTAACGTTTTACAAGAGTGTGGATCAGTTGCCGCCTTTTGAAGACTATTCCATGAGCAACCGCACTTACCGTTACTTTGACGGTCAACCGTTGTATCCCTTCGGATATGGATTGAGCTATTCGAAGTTCACCTACAGTAATCTGAAACTTTCCGCCACTGGCCTGAACGCTGGCGATCCGCTTACCGTGGAGGCCGACGTCAAAAATGAAAGCGATCGTGAAGGAGATGAAGTTGCGGAGTTGTATCTTAGTTTCCCCAAAGGTTCATCCCCGCAGATCCACGCGCTGAAGGGAGTTACACGCGTGCACCTGAAAGGCGGAGAAACTCAACACGTCCGCTTCACGCTGGATGCGCGTGCCTTGAGCGCCGCGAACGATAATGGAGACCGCATGGTTTCCGCGGGGAGTTATCGCGTGAGTGTGGGCGGAGGCCAGCCGGGAACCAATGCCCCACAAGCCGAGGCGGACTTCACCATTACCGGTGAGCAAAGACTACCCGACTAGCGGGAAGTGAAATTCTTCGGCTAAGCCATTTCCCCGGGGACTGCTGCGATCTCAATTGTTACTTCCTGCCTCCCAAGCTGAGGATGGGTTGCGGCGAGGCGGACCGTTCCCGGGTATTCTTTCGCCCGAATCCAAACTGCCCCGGTGCCCCCAATTAGCGCAAACGGGTTGTCGCCGATGAGGTCCGCCGGCCCGACGAGATCAAACTTAACAGCGCCGTCGGCAAATGGCCGGATGGCGCCAAATTCATCGGACACGCGCAACACGACACGCGTGGTATCGGCTCCGTCGGCGACCAAATTGTTGTCGTCAGGCAATATCGCGAACTTCTGGTCAATCCCCTTTCCCGATAAGTTCCTGGTAATCACCTTCGTGCCTTTAATGTAGCCCTCAATGCGAAGATCTCCCCACTTGTGAAAGAGTTCGTTGAATTTGACGACGAATGGGGGATAAGGAAGATTGCCAAATTCGGTTCTGTCGGGATCTGCTTCAACCAGTTTTTCGCCGATGTAAAATTTCAGGTGATCGCAATTCGAGCAAACGACAGCGGTTGAAAATCCAACCGACTCGTCGCCACGTGCCCAATGGAAGGCCGGCTCCAGCACAATCTCTTCCGCCGGGTCGCACTGAGACTTGTAGAATCCGGCAGCGGGTTTCGGTTCGCGGAAAATATCCGTTACCCCGTGATAACAAATGCGATCGCCTGAGCCGAAATCACCGTGCGTGTTGTAATCAAAAGCACACCATCCAATGCCGCCGGCGTATTGCGGATTCGAAGCGAGCTGATTATGAATGCGTGCGTGGCGCAGTGTATGTTCGCGCAGGCGCTCCACGTTATCAATCGTCTTGGTGGGATAAGTGTGTCCGACAAATTCGGTATTCAGATAGCGCGGATGATTGGGTGGCTTGAGCGGAAAGCCAAAATCGTTCATGGTGAATACATCTTCGAGGAATTCCGATTCTTGAAAATAGCGTATGCCTCCCGTCTGGCGGGTGGGATCAAGCGAATGCGCGAGCGCATTGGTTCGAGTATAGAAATCGTGATCGTCTTTTGACTCGTTGATGCGAACGCCCCACAGAATGATCGAAGGGCGATTCCAATCGCGGCGGATCATGCGGCGGACGTTGTCAACTGAGATCGCCTTCCAGGCTTCGTCGCCAATATGCTGCCAGCCTGGAATTTCCTCCAACACAAGCAGGCCGACCTCATCGCAGCGGTCCAGGAAATGCCTGGATTGCGGGTAGTGAGAAGTCCGGACGATATTACATTTTAAATTCTTGCGCAGGATATCAGCGTCGCGCCGTTGCACCCGAGCCGGCATGGCTTGCCCAACGAACGGAAATGTCTGATGACGGTCCAAGCCGCGGAGCTTGACCACTTTTCCGTTAATCTCGAAACCATGGTCGGTAAACTGAGCTTCGCGAAATCCCACAGTCCTGCTGTCTTCATCAGTAACGTCGCCGTCCCGCAGCAATCGCACACGAACCGTGTAAAGAGATGGCCGAGCGAGTTCCCACAATTTGATTGACCCCAAATTATCCAGATGGACAGTAGTGGCGGCTGGTTCTGTGCCTGGCGCTGAAGAAGCCACGCGCTGGACGCTTTTTGCCAATGTGCGGTCCCCGTCCCGCAATTCAACCTGGACCGAATGGTTTTCTCGCGAAGCGTCCAGATGCTGAATGAAGCAATCCACATCGAGCGACGGATTTCCTGAGAGCACATCTTTCGGCCTAGCAAATATATTTTCGATAAATGTGCCAGGCACTACCCTCAGGCAGACTTCCCGGTAAATACCTCCAAACGTCAGGTAGTCAATTTCATAGCCAAACGGAGGAATGTCCGGCCGCTCGGTGGAATCGAGGGCTACTGCGAGAACGTTGTCTCCGTCCCAATCCAAATGCGGGGTTAGCTCGAAAGAAAAGGGAGTGTACCCGCCCTTATACTCTCCCAGCCTTTGTCCATTTATCCATACGGTCGAAGCGGTCATTGCACCTTCGAAGTCCACGAAGACGTGTTTGCCTCTGGCTTGGCGGGGTAGTTTGAAGCCACGCCGATAGGCGGAAACGAACTCGTAAGACTTCTCGTCAAAACTGTGCCAGGGCAGCCGCTTGTTCGTGTGTGGAATTGTGACTCTCTCAAACCCTGAATCGTCAAATTCACGAGATTGGAATCCCTCTGCAACGTCGCTACGAAACCGCCAGTTTCGATTAATCGGCAGCATCAGTCGGCCGGATAAAGGTGCATTCGCGGAGGAAAGCGCTTGGGCAAAGGCTTTCTTGCCGATGATGCCAGTCGCAACCACGGCACCTGTGCTCTTAAGGAAATCGCGTCGTTGCATGTTCACCCCCTGTTTTATGAATAGCCATCGTAAGTACATTTCCTTGCAAACGCAATAGTTGAAGCGCTTAACCTAATTGCCCCTAGCATCTCGCGCAACAGAATATTTTACGGAAATAACGAGCGGCTTGAGACGTAGCGCGGCAGTTTGCGCCCGATAGAGCAGGAGCAGCAACAACGCGGAAACGACAAACAAGATCAGCAATGCCACTATCAGATAGGTATTGGTGACGACCGGCTCGGCGTAGGCTTCAAGAAACTTTTCGCCTGCTTTCAAGGAGAACGAGCCCAAAGGCCACGCACAATCGAACAGCAGATCAGGGCTACCTACTTCGCATTGCACTTACGCAGCTGACTCGGATTGGTTATTTGCCAGTGACCGCCTGTTCGGCAAAATGCCGATCTGGGCGAACACGTCGTTGAAGAAGGTCTTACAACCAGCTGCGCGACGAGCTGGTATCACGAAACAGATCGGCTGGCACACGTTTCGGCATACTTACAGTTCGTTGCTAGCGGAAAGCGGCGACGATGTGAAAGTTGTGCAGGAACTCATGCGCCACGCAAAGGTGAGCACCACGATGGAAATCTATACGCAGGCACGCATGAGCAAAAGGCGTGCAGCACAAAGCCGAGCTGTCGGCGCGCTGTTCTCACGGCAGAGGGCGGAGGTTCGGTCAAATGAAACCAATGCCTGAACACGGGTTTTGTGCCCATTATGTGTCCGTTTCGCGCCCTTTGGGGATTTCGGGAGGGCATATGTGGTTGAAAGAAATGGTAGGCACGAGGAGTCGTCTTACCATTTCGCTCCAGGATCTTAAATGTTCTTGCAGGGAAAACTAGTAAGAAATGACCGACTGCATCTTCCCGGAGCGAACCTCAACAGGCAAGACAATCGCTAGAGCGACTAAGTTAGGTGGGTTAGCGCAAGTAATGAACGACAATTGAGGACGACATGACAGCGATAACAAATAAGGAGATTGAGCCTTTTGTCGACGCGAAAAGGGCCGCAAAGTTTCTGAGCCTAACGCGCCGGCGCGTGCTTGAGATGGCCCGCGCGGGCCAAGTTCCGGCTCATCCGATGGGAAATGGTAGCCGGAACATATGGCGCTTCCGCTTGTCGGAGCTCGCAGAGGCGCTTGTCAAAAAGCCTGAGCCGATTACACGTTCGACAGGTATCATTTATCCGGGCGGTCCCCTAGCGGTGCCAAAGGGGAAAGGAAACTAAATGGCATCGCGTTTTCAGAGGGGATGTTTACGGAAGCAAAATCGCAAGAGTGGCAAGGTTTGGAAGCTGCGCTACTTCACCGTTAGAGCGACGGATGGGAATCGAGTTGAGAACACTCTCTTCGTGGGCTCAATCAAAGATTTTCCAAAAGAATCCGACGCGTGGCGGGAAGTCGAACGGCAACGCCTTTCCGAAAAGATTAACAATCCAACCCTCCGGGGAGAAAAGCTCACGTTTCGGCAGATTGCAGTGCACTACATCGACAATGATCTGTTGAATCCTGACGTCATCAAACCGAAGGCTGATACCACGAAAGATTGTTACAAGCACGTGATCCACGCTTTTCTAATCGACCGCTGGGGTAATGACGCAGCTATCGAGATTAACCCCGCCGACGTTGAACATTGGCTTAAAGCGATCAGCGTCGACAGAGTCTCGACCGGTCTGGAGTGGCCCACGCTGAGCAAGATCAGGAACGTCATGTCTCTGATCTACGCTCATGCTCAGCGCCAAGGCTTGATTCCAGCTGACGTCAAGTACAATCCGGTTCGTCCTTCAGAACTGGGAGGAGCACGCTGTAAATCTGAATCTGATTACACAGCGGTCATTGTGACACCCGAGCAGACGTTCCAAATACTCAACTCGCTACCGCTCCTGCAGCAGACAATGGTCGTGCTGGATGCGGCAACGGGGCTACGGTATTCGGAAGTGGCCCGTCTCAAGTGGCTGGATATGGATTGGGATCATGACCAAATCTTTGTCCGGCGCCGGTGGATCAGGGGCAGTGTCAACGAGCCAAAGTCGAAAAAGTCTAAGGCTCCGGTGGCGATGGCTCCGCTGCTGGCGAAGCATCTTCGCGCTTGGCAATTGCAGACCCTTTACGCGAAAGCAACCGATTGGGTGTTCGCATCTGAGAAAACTCACGGTCGTACGCCGCGGGTGGGCAACATGCTTTGCGTCGATTATCTTCGTCCGGCTGCTCTTAAGGCAGGAGTGAAACTCGAAGCGGGGCAGCGGTTCGGATTTCATAACCTGCGCCACAGCCTAGCATCGTTCCTCGTTTCGAAAAAGAAGACCGATGTCAAAACCGCTCAACGCAGCATGCGCCATGCGAAGAGCACAACCATGCTGGATTTGTACGCCCAGACGGACATGGATGAATTGATTGCGGCTCAGGAATTGATGCTGGACGCCATCTTCAGCCATGCCGAAGGGACGGTTCAGTAGCTGGGCTGGATTGAAGAATGGATAAAAACAGGATTGGACAGATGGCACAACGGTCCCAAGCCGTTGAAAAGAAATGGTAGGCACGAGGAGACTCGAACTCCTGACCTCTACCGTGTCAAGGTAGCGCTCTAACCAACTGAGCTACGCGCCTATAGTAAGCAGTTTCAATAGTTTACCAAACTTTTACCGACGTCCGAAAACGGAAATCACCTGTAAAACGTCACCTGTAAAACCATGTTTAGCCTTTGTTCGCCAACACAATTTCTGGTGACCTGCTTCAACACCGTTATATAAAACTCAGTTTACCGCGTCCGAACCGTTTCGCAAAATACCGCTGAGCTATCCTCTCCCCGCGCGGAATCCCTCGTGCATGGGTTACGGGGTCCCGCAGAGGATTACAGTGCCTCTCCCGGCATCGGAGGAGCAGAGAGAGTCGGTTCTCCGGAACGCTGCACCGTGATCCCCTCGGCGCATAGACAAAAGCGGCTATAGCGCTGCGAACGGGGTCAATGAGTGCTATGGCGATTTTTCAACAGCTAAATGGTCACGTGTATCGCCATATTGAACCTGAATATCAATCTTCGATCCCCTCCCATTTCACAATCCGAATGCCCTTTGCATTTAGAAAGGCTTTGAAGTGCGCTTTCGGATAGCGCCCGAGCCGAGGAGCGCTCGACGTGAGGATGCAATTTATCCAACTGCCAATCACCGAACATCCTCCTTCTGCCCGCTCACGTGATGCACGCTCAGCGGTGGAGCGGCACGCGGGCACGCCGTAAGCATCAGAGTGTGGTAAGGCTCCAGTCTCCGCAAACCGGATTTCTTTCCCTCCCAACCACAACTGCAACCTGAGTTGCCGGCTGAGGTAAGCGACGACCGCCGACAATTGAGGTGGATGGGTTTCGCCGTCCAGTTCATCGTTTATTCGACGAGTGGCTTCCAAGTCCTTCCTCATTCGTGTGGCGGCACTTTTATCGCAGCCGGAAAGGCTCACGCCAACATAGTAGTAACCGTTTTCAGCGAATTTCATCCAACGCTCGACGTCTTTTGCTGACGTGCGGCTCTGGTCGAACGAAACAAGGTAATACTGCTCGGTCTCGTCGGGCGGTACACGTATAGCAACCCTCTGGGCGGCAGTGAGTTGGGCGGTCGCCAACACGATGGTCAGGAATGCGAATTTCACAATGCGATTCTAGAGCCGTTTCGATATCGCTCGCAATTGGCGAAACCAGACCATTACGCTCAGAACCCCGGTCACAGCGTCAATGAGTGATATGGCAATCATTCAATCGTTACGCTTCAAATGCGCGAGATTGCTATAAGCAGTTGGTATAAAGTGCACCGACATCTGGTTCTGAAACAACGGTGCCAGCCTCATCGACCTTCACCTGGAAGCCTAGGAGCGCGGCGTCCGATCCACAACCCGTTGGGGCGCATCCAGCATCGTAGGCCTAGCTACAGCGGAACCTGCAACTCAGACCTGTCGAGTTCGGCGAGAGTATTCCTATATGCCTTTTTCAGGTCTGCACCACACCAGGGACAGAAGTGAATGTGTATGTCTGAAACAGAGGAAAATGGGGACTCTGTTTGTGGCACTGGTGCCCCATGGGCCAATGCCCGAAACTGCAAAATGAACGCAGGCTCAGAATGGTCATGCATAGACACAAAGACACCAAGCCCTCGTTTGCCAGCCTCCTCGAACCACCCCTGGAATACCTTGCAGCACCATTTCATAGGAATCCTTGCCGGTGAACTTGTAGCGATTTGTATCGCTGCCGAAAATGGGAATCTCTCCGCCGTAAGGATAATAGTCCGATTCCTTCTGGAGATTGCCGGCGACATCGCTGATGACGTTGGTGGATCCGAGTTGATCGTGGAAATAGTAATGGATCACGTCAGAGGGCAGATCAATGCGCGCCACAATCTGCCCGCGGATGGGGAAATATTCTTCGGTAACGTTGCCACCGAGATCGCTCTCGATCAGCGTGTTGCCGTCCACAGAACGGTAATAGAAGGTTCCAGAAGAACACGGCGTTCCCACGCATTTCTCCACCCGGTTGCCATCGCCATCGTAAACGTAACTGTAAGCGCCATTGTCCACGCTTACAAGGCGGTTCTCGGCGTCGTAGGTGCAATGGTGGTTCCGTCGAAGGTCATGTTGCCCGCCGCGTCGTATTGGAAAGAACAGCCGGTCAGCTGGTTCTGAGTGTTAGTAAGGCAATCCAGCGGCTCAAACACATTCTTGCCAGTTACGCCTGTCCGCTGCCACAGATTGCCAAAGGAATTGATGTAGTAATTTTCTCCTCAGTTCGGACGTACGTCAGAATTAATAAGGAAGGTCGCCAGTGAATGGCGAAGATTTTGAAAACCGAAGCGCTGTCCGGGCTTGAGCACAGCGCCCGCCGCAACAGCAGCGGGACGAAGATGATCTGCTGCGAGGATGCTGGCCGTTCGAGGTTGACGCCCCTTCAATTTGAAGGAGGCGAAGATCCAGTCGTTCGCCTTAGCGTAAGGGGTCTGCTGGTGCCAACCCTTTAAGACTTCCGCCAACGTGGGACTCATCGTGGCGGGAGCTTCGGACTGTGCCGACTTCATGCGCTCTGCAGCAACAAGCAAGAGAATAGCAGCGCGAAGGGAATGATGAACTTCATTTGGATTCCTCGTGTTGAGGTTAACAGCTTGCGGGAAAACTTGGCGCTGACGAATGCAAATCGGGCTTTTATAGGATCGCCGAAAAAGCATCCAGTACGGAAATAGCTTTGAAGGACTTTTTGGCGGCCTCTTAAGACGCTGGCGTAAGGCTCATTCATTCAAGAAGTAGTTCTCGCAGATTAATCGCAGAAGTTGACTCCGTTCCGCGAGGAGTGGAAGGGCCAATGACTACGGCTTGGCCGTGGCCCTCGAACCAGACCAGAAAAGAAGATTGCTCGGCGCCCGCGAGCCGCTGCTGATTTAGCCAGCTGTAGTAAGCGCCCATGTCGGCATCAACTAAAGATCCGATCGGATCGAGATCTTCGCCTGCGGATCTCCCGGACAACATCTCGTTCATCGGTTTCTGCCGCTGGCGGGGAGCGAAATGGACAAGCAACGTCTCCGGTTGAGCCCGGCGTAACGCCTCGCGTGCGGCCCATTGCGTAAAGGTGGTGCTAAATATCTGCGTTCCCGATCCCTCGGTCAGGACCTTCATCTGAAACCAGTCCAAGATCGCATCGCCGGGGTTGCCGAACCCGAGATCTTCGGGGCGCAGTTGCGCCAACAGACTTCGCAATTCTTCTGGTCCCATTCCAGGTCGTTCGATTTGCGTCCGAATCTTGCGCAGCAAAAGCGTCCGGACTGGAGCGAGCGCGTTATAGGAAACACAGGTGAGCGCGGGATCGTGATCCGTTTCCTGGCCGCCATCAATATACCAATGGCCATACGCTGCGGGATGCGATTTCGCTCTCGTGGCCACGATATCCAGAAGCTGGTTGAGACCGTTCCCCGGATTGACCCGGCTGAAGTATGTGCCATGGGGACGCAGCTTGCGAAAGATTGGCTCGGGATACTCGTGTACTCCCTGGCCGATCACCGCAATCCCAAGCCTTGGCACAGAAGGAGCTTGAGGAGGGACTACTTTGCGCAAACGGGCCGCATATTTCGTGGCAGCGGCTCTGAACGTATCCAATTGGTGCGTTGCCCAAAGATGCGCGGAGAGCCGTTCTACAAACTGGGCGGGAGAATTTGCCCAACTGAGATTTTCAAGTTGCGGCGAAAGGCGGATTTGTGCGAAGGATCGAAACCAGTCTTCGGTTTGGGAGGTAGAGAGAGAGTTCAGATTCGCAAGTTCTTTGTCGAGCGCCTTGCGTTCAGCCGGAAACTTAAAATCATAGTCAATGAGTTCGCGCAGCAAACTCGGGAGGAAACTCAAAGGCAGTCGTTGCAGCGTACTGAGATTCGCGAGGGCCGCTTTCTTTGCCTCGGGCGGATAATCCGCGAACTGCTCTGGTTTGAGATTGGGTGGAAGCATGCTCGCTACAAAAGTTCTGACACCGGCTTGCCCTGAGCCAACGATGGTGAAAACCCCATCATTGCTCCGACCGTGGGCACCAGATCAGTTGAATCTACTCGGCGGTCAAAAACCAGACCTTCGCGCACACCGGCACCCAGAGCCAGCATCCAGGTAGTCCGCGAAAGAGCGTCCCCCGTACGGTGGTGCTGAAATCCGTTGCCGCCGGCATCTTCGTCAGAATCGCGTCCAAAGTCCGGCAGAATGAAAAGGGTGGTGTTGCCCGCATACTCAGGCTCAGTCTGAATCGCTTTCCAAACGTCCGCACAAAGCCGATCAGTGCGCCGGATTCCATCAACATAAAGCGAATAAGTTCCCGCGTGGGCTATGTCAATGTCGTGCATCGTAATCCAAAGCAAGCTGGGGGCCAGTTGTCGCATTAACTGCCGCGCGATGTAAACCGAAAGTTCGTCCGGACTCGCCAGCGTGCGCGCGTGCGCCTTGAAATCATCCACCGATAGTTTGAGGATGTTTTCTAACTGCTGCAACTCGAATTCCGTGCCTCCCAGTTCCGGCGCGTAATATGGCGTCTCGTAATTGTCCCTTAGCAAATGCTCAACGTCGCCGCTGTGCCCTGACATGGCTGCCGTCAATAAATGTTTCGGCAATATCACGCTCGCTCCCAGTCCTTGTCCGTAGGAACGATGGCTGCTTTCTCCAATGCGGTTGAAACCATTGCTGGGCGCGACGACCCAAGCGTCCGACGCAGGACGCTTTAAATCCTTCCGGAAATATTCGAATATCGTCGGAGACTCCGGTGGCGTCGCAGCGAAGTTATTGAATGTCTCATACACTCCGGTCGCCAGACTGGCGGTCGCTACGTAGTGGCCCAGAATTCCTCGATTCACAACCTGCGTGAAAAAGGACGATTGCGGAATGAGATCGCGCATCAAATGGGGAATATTTTCTTGCCCCTCCAGTGCGAAGGTTTCCTGGTCACGAGCGCCACCACCGAAGGTAATGACAACCACCTTCTTTTTCTTGGGAATTGTTGCCGCTGGCAGAAATGGGCTGGAACCAAAAAGCGTGGCGCCCGCAGCCAATCCCGCAGCGGCGCGCAGAAATTCACGCCGGTCGTACGCAAGCTTCAGGGACCCTTCGCGAGCCGTTTTCACGCTGCGACGATTGTCCCTGGCGGCGCCCCTTGGGTCACACGATGTCATGGTGAAACCGCCTGAACGTCGCCTTGATGGAATGGGCGATCCTTTTCCGAATATACGAACTGCCGAATCTCCGCGCGTTGCTTGTCGAGTTCAGCGAGGTGTTGTGCACGCAACTGCTGGTAAATGTCGAATTGCCCCTGAGCCAGATCTTTTTGGCGTGTGTGGACATACGCCTGCGCGAGCCTGTAATGCGCATCAGGTAGATTCGAGTTGTGTTCCAGGGCGATCTTATATTCAGGAATGGCCTCGGCATAATTCGTCTGATCGGAATAAAGATTTCCCAACTGTAGATGTGGTTCCGCAAAATCTGGGTCGAGCGCAATTGCTTTCTTGAGCAGCGATTCAATCTGATCAATATCCACACGGGCATCCTGAGTTCGCCTGCCTTTCCACAAACTCATTGCGTAATAATAAGGAGCTTGTGGGTCTTGGGGTTGAAGTTCCGCAAAATGGCGAAAGCGCTCGATTACTTCGGAAGCGTGGCTCGGCGAGCTATCATAAGCCTTCGAAAGAAAAAGATAACAGCGGGCATCGGATGGGCTCAAGTCAGCCGCGCGCAATAGGGATTTAACCGCATCATCGTAATTTCCGCGCGAATAGAATGCCAGGCCCAGACCGATGGCGAGGCGCGGTGATTTTGGATAACGTTCCGCGGCATCCCGAAAGACGACGATCGCAGGATCAAGCGTGCGATGAAGTAGAAGCTCACTGGCCCAATCAAAAAGATTGCTCTCGCTCGGGTCCATGCGCGCCGCAGTCTCGAATTCATTCGCGGCAGCTACGAACTTCCCGTCCTTTTCTTCTATTTCCCCAAGGAGATTGTGCAACTCGGCGGTGTCCTTGCGCTTTAGAAGGTCGCTCACGAGTGTCCGGGCATCTCTTACGCGCCCAGTGAGAAAGTCGCAAAGAGAAAGATCATAGCCATTGTCGTAAGAGGACGGATTGATTCGCTGCGCCTCTACGAGGAAAGATCTGGCTTCGGTCAGCTTTCCAGTTTCAACATAAAACTCACCCAGGTCATGGTTAGCCTCAAAGTTACGCGGTTCGAGCTCGACCGCTCTGCGGAACTCCGCTTCCGCAGGAACCACCTTTTTCAGGTGCATCAAATTGGTAGCCAGATTCGTTCGGGCGGGCGCTGAATTTGGCTTTAGATGTACCGCCTTTTCAAAATGGTCAGTTGCGTTAGTATCCTGTGACTGCGCGGAATATGCCAATCCAAGCAATTCTTGAACTTCAAAACTTTCCGGGATTCGACGGGACAATTCTTCCAATCGTGCGGCAGCTTCCGCAAAATGACCGGCGTCATATTGTGAAACGGCGATTTGGAATTCTCGATTCAGTTGCTGAGCCGGTTTGGTCTGAGCTGCGCTCACAACCGCATCTGTCACGAAGAGCGATAAAAGGAGCCACGCCAACGGAGGTCGGAGGATCACCGTTTCGTATGTTAGCACCGTGCGGCTCGGTCTGAGAGTGGGTAGAACTGAACGATGAACCCAAGGCTGCCTCAATCGGACGCAGCCTCGGGCAGAATCTAACACTCTAGAAATATAGCTTCAGGGCAAATTGGATCTGTCGAGGATCATACGGAGCATCTCGAGTTGATCCGATCTCTCCAAAGTTGGAGCTTGTATAGTTTGTTGCGCCACTGACGGCCACAACGCCGTTGCCACCGAAGCCGGGAGAAGTAAAATTCGGGTGGTTGGAAATGTTGAAAAACTCGGAACGGAACTGCAGGTTAAACCTTTCCGACAGCCGGAAATTTTTGAAGAGCGAGAAATCCAGTCTTCGGAAGCCAGGCCCTTCGACCTGTGCGGGACTGCCACCGAGCGCAGCAATGCCAGTTTCTGGGATGCATCCCGTCGGCTGATTAGCAATCGGCACTAACGCTCCGGGTGATCCGCCCAACGCACAAGGTTGGGTAAACGCGGCCGGATTCCCAAACCAACTCAATTTTCCATTCGAGTCAATGTGCAATCCGGTCTTTGGATCCTGCCCTGGAACGGTAAAGTCATCGCAGCCGGTCCCTGCGGCAGTTCCGCTTGGGCAACCAAGGGTAATGGGTTGACCACCTTGAAGGGTGGCGACCCAGTTCATGCTCCACCCGCCAGCGACCGCGTTCGCAATTCTTCCGCCACCAGCCATGTAGCGCTTGCCCTTGCCGAACGGGAGTTCATAGCCACCGCTGAGGTGAACTACATTTCGAACGTCGAAAGAAGCCAATCCATAGTCAAGGTGAATGCCTGCCCCCGGAATACTTGGGGCGCGGTAGCCCGACAAGCTGCCATTGTTAAGCAGGTCAACCGAGTCTGAAAGGGTTTTTGACCAAGTATAGGTGGCCAAGAAATTTAGCCCATCCCCGAACTGCTTCTCTACCTTGGCCTGAAGTCCGTTGTAGTTACTATTACCTGCCGTGGTTGCATAGCTACCGCCTCGCGAGAAATCCGGAAATTGAACAAAATTTTGCGCGTTGGCATTCGCAGGCAAGAGTTGGGTAACATTATTGGAATTTGGGAACACTTCCAAGTGACGGTCTTGCGACGTCACATAGCCCGCTTGCACGGATAACGTAGGCGTAAGTGCATACTGAAGCGTGAAATTACCATTCATAGAGTACGGAGTCTGGTAAGCAAACTGAATTCCACGCAACTGCAAGCCGGTAGTGTTCACTGCGGAAGGGACAAGTGGGATACATGAGAAGCCGCTCTCAAATGTGGCGGTTCCTCCAGGCCCCGCTGTTGAGCAAGTAGCAAAAGGAGTGCCCGCACTGACTGGATGCCCCTGGTCCGGCTCCGGGAAATTGAAATCGAACTGGAACGGGTAATTCTCTCCCAAGTTCGGCGAGTAGCCGCGGTTCTCAAAGCCATTGTAGAAGAGGCCAAATCCAGCCCGGGCAACGAGCTTCGGGGTAACCTGGTAGGCAAAACCCAAACGAGGTGCAAAATTGCTTTTCTGCGAGGTGCCCAAACCTCTACCGTAGCGGTTACCGACGACAAGCGCTATTCCGTCCGTGGCCAGCAATGATGTGATCGTGGGGGAAAGATTTGCGTTCGGTCCCGACGGAATCAAGTACATCGGGCCGCCGGTGGGCGGACCGCCGGGCACGAAATTGGCCTCGTTGCCGCGGTGCTCAAAGACCAAGCCGAAGTAGTCCCAACGCAAACCCAAGTTTAGTGTCAGCTTGGGAGTAACTCTCCAGTCGTCCTGTCCGTACACACCGAAGTAATTCTTTCCGTCGTCGGTGAGTGAAATGTTTGAAGCCCGTACATCGGTTGATCCCCCGACAAAAGGGATTCCGTTGGCCACAGTCGTCGGCATCGGCGTCAGCAAAAATTGCGCCCGGCCTGTACTGCCTCCATCCACATTCGGAATATCCGTGTAGTCGCCGTTGTAGTCGAATTCCCCGCGCGACCACGATGGCTGTAGGGTGGAGAACTTGACGCGCTGATATTCGAAACCCATTTTGAAAGTGTGCTTACCGTAAATCTTAGTGAAGTCGTCGGTGACCTGGATGGTAGAACTGACCTCATCCGACGGCAGGAAGTTGTTGCTGCCAAGAGTTGAAAGGCCGTTGATTCCAAACTCAGGAAGGCCTCCGTTTTCATGCGCCTGAGGAATACCCTGGATACCGAACTGACCTGGGATATTGGTCAGATTGTTGGCATCCGGCGACACCCGAGTCGTGTGCAGGTAGTTGAGACCGGTCCGAAGAACGTTCACCGTAGTAGGAGAAAACACATGGGTCCAGCCAACCGCACTCTGTTGAGCCAGGGCGGTTTGATTTCCCTGCTGGAAAGCCCCGCCATCCGCCAGCCCACCGAAGATGCCCGGGATGTACTGGGGGTCATCCGCATAGCTGAATCTCGCGAATACCTGATTCTTGTCATTTGGATCAATGTCGAGACGAATATCGAAAGCTTTCCGCCTTTCGGTGAGTTTTGGGGAATTCGCATAGTTGGAAAAGAGCGAGCCGCTAGTAGGACTCGGATAAAGATTTAATAGTTTGATGGCATTGGGATCGAGACGGCCAGAAGGAAGCTGATTCAGACCGCACCCTGCGAGGGTAAAAGAGGTCGTGCTGGGCGCGCACGTACCAAAGGGATCACGGACAAATCCAGTAGTCGACGCCACGAGACCTGATTGAGGATCAACTTGACCCGCTGTGACTGGCCGAGTGGTCGCAGGATCTAATATGGTTCCTACGGGGATAGATCGGCCTAGAGCGTCGTTCCTGGCGGGGACGTTTTGCCCGCTGATCAGATCGGCGAAATTCGTATAACCGCTGTTTCTTTCGGCCGATGTGGGGAC
>PNAR01000287.1 GCA_003169715.1 Acidobacteriaceae bacterium
CCGTAGAACTCAGTGATTGCTTGATTATCGGGATGATTAGAAACAATCAAGGGAATATCGCAAGCCAGCTCTCCGCTCTTGTGCCGATAGAGCAAATCCACGAGACAGTGATCGTAGCGAGAAACCAGTATCGCCATCTTAGGACGACGATCTGATCGCGCTAATCGCCATTCCATTTTGGCCTCGGCGGCTATTGACGAAAAATGTTGAGGAAACTCGGCAAGATCAATATCGAATTCTGCGGGATCGAACTCCACACGCATCAGGAAAAGATTCGAAGTCTCATCTGCATGTTCATCCGCATGCAGAATGTTGCCATTGTGGCGGAAAACAAAGTCGGAAATCGTCGCAACCAAGCCTTTGCGATCCGGGCATGAAATGAGAAGGACAGCGGAGTTCTTCATATTGAATTACTGGGCCTAGATTCTATCCGTTTATTCCCCTCCAATTCTGAATCTCATGCCTGCCCTGAAGTTCACGCCTAGTGAAGGATATCCCGTCACCTCTTCATATGACTTATCCAGGGCATTTTGTATATTCACATAAGCCGTGACTCGCGAATTCACCGCATACCATCCTCCCATGTCAACGCGCACATATCCGGCCACGTGGTTGATGCCAAAGCCAAAGAAATCTGAATCCACCCTTCTGCCCACGAAGCTTCCCGCAATGCTCCCGCCCCAGCGCGTTCCCGCGTATGTGAGAAGGGTTGTAGCCGAATGTTTAGGACGGAGCAACAACGGCTCTCCAGCCGCCAGCGTTGGGTCGCAGAAGTTAGCCGGGGTGCAAAGCGGCGCGTCGAGAATTTGTGTTGAAGTGTAGGTGTAGGAAGTATTCACTGAAACTCTCGGACTGATCTGCGCTTGAATTTCAGCCTCGGCGCCCTGCGCGAACGATTTGTTGAGATTGACATACTGCCCCACGAACGTTACTGGATCAACTGTGGCGAACTCGATTTGGTTCTTAAAGAGGTTGTTGAAATACGTGGCTTTCACCGTGAACTTCGGGCCTAGAAAATTCTGCTGAATACCGGCTTCAAAATTTCTATTCCGTTCGGGCAGGAGATTGGGATTGGGAATGCTGAAGGGAGGTCCCGCGAAAGACTCGTCAAAACGCGGTTCTTTGATCCCGGTGGCGTAGGCGAAGCGCAAGCGGGTTCCCGAAAAAAACCGTCCACCCCGCAATGCCTGAAGAGCCAGCGCGATTCGAGGAACTCCCGTGTTACCGAAGCCGCCGTTGTGGACAAAGCGCGCTCCGGCAACGATTGTGAGGCGCCCAAGCGTGAGCATTTGCTGACCGTAGATCTCATGATTCAACCTTAGTCCGTGATCAATAGGAGGAGAATCCAAGTCTCCGAAGAAGCCGTTTTCATCCTCGAAGCGGTACCCGAAGGTGGTTTGAGCCCAACTTCTCTCAACGTAATTCCCCTGATACTCGACTCCAGCGCGATTGAAATTGCCGATTGTATTGAAAGGCGAATCAACGCTGAAGCCACTGATCGAGCGCCCTGGGTCGGCTATGCTGTCAGCGTTGGTACGCTTTTCGTTGGATTCATAACCGGTGAATTGCTGAGTCCACCGGGAGTTATTCGCGACCATCACTTCCATGCTTGATAAGATATTATTTTGCCGCGCCCGTTGATCGAGGTCCGGAAGCAATCCGAATGTCTGTCCCCCGAAATTCCACTCTCCCTGCACCCCGGTCACGCTGTTGTCGTGACGCGTGCGCAAGCGCAAAGACACCTTGTCATTCAGTGCAAGGCCAAGGTTTGCGCCCTCCAGCGAATTTGAATAGGCGTCGTTGGGTCCCTGGCCCATTGTGTTGAATTGATTTCCGAAAACGTTATAGTCGAAACGGCCATTCGCTCCCGAAAGAGATGCGTAGCCGTTCGCAGTGCCAAGGTTTCCGCCGTCGGCGCCGAAACGTAGTTCAGGAGTATGCGTATTCCCGGTTCGAGTCCAAATCTGCATGACACTGGTCATTGCATCGGAGCCATACAGAGTGCTTTGTGCGCCGCGCACGAACTCCAGACGATCGGACTCGGTGAGCGGAAGCGTGCCAAAATCAAAAGTGCCGCCCGGTTCGTCAACCACAACTCCGTCCACAATAACTTTGTTGTAACGCGAATCGCCGCCTTCCACGAAGAGGCCGGATCGGCCGCCGCGCTGCCCCGCCGAATTTACGACTGCTCCGGGTAAAAATCGCAGCGCATCTTCGGACGCAATTGGATTCATAGCCTGGAGTTGGCCGGCGTTTAAAGTTTCGACGTCGGCAGCGGTTGCGTCGGCGGGCACCGGGGTACGAGTCGCCGTTACTACAACTGTTTCATCAGCCGACGCCAGGCGTAGTCGTATAGTTAAGAGCTCTGGTTGTGACTGGGGAAGATTTGAGATTTCGGCGGCAAAGCCCGCCGCAAAAACACGGATGGAGCACTTGCCGGAGCCTTCCACCGTGAAGACAACCATACCTTCCGCCGATGTGAATCCCACGGAAGCCGGTTGATCCAAGTCAGCCTGGAACAACTCAACCTTGGCGCCGACGACTGCTGCCGATTGAGGATCTAAAACTCTAATTTTGATTTCTGCTGCGGATGCAGCGGCCGAGAGAATAAGCAAGCAAGCGAATAACCGGGAGAACCACATGCACTCCTCCTTTGACACGCGAAAGGGGTTGGTGTTGGCGGTTCGCGCCGGTCTCCTGGCTTCGCGAGTAAGGATGTTCTTCTGGGAGTACCCAGCATTTAGCATCCGGCCACCACAACCGCCCTTCCCGGGATTTTCTCCGGTGGGCGGCTGTACGTTTCCTCGCTTACAGTTGCGCGGCAGCGCGGGATTCACACCCGCTTCCCAATCTCATCGCATGATGAGAGCGCGCGAACCAAAAAGTTGTGAAAGAGCAAATCCGATGGGAGAAATTTAGCTGTTGAACGATGAAAAAGTCAAACTGCCTTTTGCATCAAAGACCCGACGCGAGACGATTAGTCCATCCGGCAAGGGATTTGGAGTATTCTGGATCACAAGCCAACGATGATTGTGCGGCTTCCCAAAACGTTCTTTTGCAAATGTGAACGTGGCTTTGATTGATTAAGATAGTTTGAGTCTGAAGCTCTTTCGCTGTACGCTTGAACCCTCCATGGATGAAAAGAGTCGAACCGCCGACGATGAAAATGTCAGCGGAACACCTAACACCGGGAAAAAGCCATACCAAAAGCCTAGTTTCCGTTACGAGGTGGTCTTCGAGACGAGGGCATTGTCCTGCGGAAAGGTCAGCCGGTTGCAACAGTCGTGCCAGTTCCGGCGAATGAATTCGTGATGCACTCGGCGGGAAAGCTCGTGCTTCGGGGAGATTCCATTGACTGAGAGATACGTCTCGAAAAGCGACGCGATAGCAGCCCGCCTCCTGGGCGGCGAGATGATGATTATGTCGGCGGCAGATTCGACCTTCTTCACCCTCGATGCTGTGGCCACTCTGATATGGCAAGCGGCTGACGGACATACACCTCTTTCGCAAATTGCTGCCAAGATCAGTAAGGAATATGACGTTGACCAGGATCAAGCCGAGCGCGACGCCGAGGAGTTCGTCAGCGAACTTTCGAAGCACGGTATTCTGCTTATTTCCGACGCTCCGGTGATTAAGACGGGCCCAACAACGCCTGACCGCACTTAAGTCTCTGGCCTATAGTGACCTTCGGCCGTGCCAATCGCACTTGCTACTGTTGTACCTGTAGCGAACTCTGTTCCTCCCCGATTTGACGCGCATCACGTCAAAGTCATTTTGGCGGCTTTTGCGCGACTTCGAAAATACCGTATGAGCACTGAGCCAATACGAGTGCAGGAAACCCACCTTCAAGGAAACTCCGTCCGCGAAGTCCGGCTTGATAAGAATCAGCAGCGTGAAATTCGATTGAAAGAAATCCAGGACAAACGGATTAGCGATCTGGGTCTCACTATCGAATCCTCCGCGCTCCATCGCTTCGTTCAACAACTTTACCGCGAACTTGAGCGCAAGAGGATTAGCAAGTTTCATCCAGTGTGCTATCTATCCGATGAGTGGGGATGCCCGTCCGGCGAGCCGGTGATAGGCATACCTTTTTATCTCGCCAGTCCCGATCTCTCATTACTGGAAAAGGGCGTCAACGATCTTGAGGATGCGCGCGAGATCATGATGTATCTGCGGCATGAGGCTGGGCACGCTTTTAATTATGCGTACCGGCTGCATCGCACACCACAATGGAAACAATTGTTTGGATCGTTTCGGCGCCCGTATCGCGATAATTACAGGCCGGTTCCATTTTCGAGAAATTACGTCCGGCATTTGGCTGGATGGTATGCACAGAAGCATCCCGATGAAGACTTCGCTGAGACTTTTGCCGTATGGCTCACGCCAGGTTCAGGATGGCGCAAGCGCTACAAGAATTGGGGCGCGATTGCGAAACTTCGATACATGGATCGCATCGCCCGTGAACTGGGCGGCATTGACCCGATTCGGCGGCGCGGTGTTCCTGACGTGACGGTAGATGAGATGGAGTCCACGGTCGGAGAGTTCTATCGCCGAACAAGCGAGGAAGTGGCGCTAGGAGATTTGGCGTTGGATACGGATTTGCGGGATATTTTCAACGCATCGAAGAGGCGCAAAACATCAGCGCCCGCCCAGAATTTATTGCGTCAACATCGCAAGTCGGTCGTGGACAAGATTGCTTATTGGACGGGGGCGCAGCGGCCGCTGGTGAGAAAGCTGATTTCGGTAATCGAGGAAAAAACTGCCGAACTCGGATTGCTTGCCGATCGCGGACGTGAATCCGAGCACCTTACGAATATCACTGTATATGCGACGGCACTGGCAATGAATTACGTGGCGCGTGGAAACTTTGTGCAGTCATGAGGTTTGATTGAATGAGCGGCCGGAATCTGAAAATCGCGGTGCTCTACGACATCTGGGGAGATCCGGCTTCCGCGGAAGCAACGCCTCCGAAGTCAGCCGCGCGCAGGAGGAATTCCTCTAAAAAAGTTGAGCAGGAAGAGAAAGAAGACCGGGAAGAAATTTCTGAGGCTTTGGCGCAACTGGGGCATGAGCCGCTTTATCACGTGCTGGACGGTTCCATGCAGTCGCTGAACTCGTTGTGCAGATGCAAAGCTGATCTTATCTTCAATTTGACAGAATCCTTTGCCGGCGATGACACGAAGGAGACGAACGTCGCGGCCTACTTGGATTTGGTCGGCATTCCCTACACTGGCGGCGGTCCTCACGCGCATTTTCTTGCCCAGGATAAAGGGCTTGCCAAGAAGATGTTTGCCTTCCACGGAATCCGTACTCCCTACTTCGCGACGGCATATCGCGGACGGATTGAGCACGCGCACGATATTTCGTTTCCGCTGATCGTGAAACCGATTTCGGAAGATGGCTCGATCGGCATTGATTCAAACGCGGTCGTTCACAGCGTCAAGGAATTGATGGAGCGTGTCGAATATATTCAGGATGAATTTGACTCTCCAGCGCTGATTGAGGAATACATCGAGGGCCGCGAAATTTATGCGGCGATTTTGGGTAGCTATGAGCGGGCACATTCGCTTCCTCTTGTAGAGCTTGATTTTTCGAGAATGCCAAAGGGCCTGCCAAAAGTCGCGACTTACGATGTGAAGTTCGAAAAAGGTACCCAAGCGCACAAGCTGACCAAGTCTGAGGTGGCGGAAAACCTGGATGACGAAACTATCTCGCGTTTAACGGAAACAGCACTCGCTGCTTACCATGCCGTGAAACTTCGCGACTACGGCCGCATAGATATGAGACTTTCCGCACAGGGCGAAGTTTATGTCATCGAAGCCAATCCGAACCCATGGCTTGCCAGCGGTCACGAATTCGCCATGGCGGCGAGAGAATCTGGTCGCACCTACACCGAATTAATTGGTGAAATTGTGGATATGGCAATGGGACGCTCCGCGAAGATTAAAGCGCGAGCTAAATCTTCGGGCGTTTAGAGCCGAATTAACCACAGAGGAAACGAAGATTCACAACAGAGGAAATCGCGGGTGGGTTGCCTTTGTGAACCTTTGTGTCCTCTGTGGTTTAAGTTTTGGCTTTTGCTGGTTCGAACTGATTTAAACTATACCTCTGCGATTGCGAAGCTCATCGAAAGACGGGATGTTCTCTTTTACGAAGCGCGCGTTTTCCTTCGACAATCTAAAGCGGAATAGAGAAATGTGCGCTGCTGCATTGGCTGCGCTATTGATGATTGCGGGGGGAGTCGCATTTTCCCAAAATACCGCGCCTGCAAGTTTTGATTCATCCCAAATTGTCCAATTTCTGACGACAACCATTAGCTGGTATCACCAGACCGCGACCGAACAACAACTGGTTACGGAGCCGAGCGATCTCACATTTTTTCAGGACAATCGCCGCGTTGCCAGGCAGGTAGTCCAACTGGCATTCGACTTCGCGCGGCAACAAGCGGAGGCGCGGGCCAAAGAGCGACGGCAAATTCAATCTCAGAATGGCGTTCCTTCTCAATATCAGTCGCTAGTTCAAATGGCAGATAAAGCGGATGAAGAGGTTCAGCAGACTCAGGCTGAAATCCCTCCTCTTCAGAAAAAACTGGAAACCGCGCCAGCGAGCAACCGCGCTGGTATACAAACCTTGATCGCCGAGACGCAGAGCGAAGTCTCGTTATTCAGCGCTCGCAGGGATGCGCTTCGCAGCATGGCAGATTTTGTGAGCGGAGCCAGCGCGAATGGTTTGGGCGCAAGCGGATTGAGGGCGCAAATCGAAGAACTGGCGCGGTCCGTTCCGCCCGCTATCAGCAGTTCTTCAAACTCGAGTTCCGATCAAACCGAGAGCGGGCAGGATTCTGCGAAATTGGCTCCCGTCGCCAACAAAGAGCCTGCTACTGGAATATGGGGACTGGCGGCGGATTTATTCAATCTTTCTCACAAAGAACACGTGCTGAATCAGGACATGGCCGCTACTGATGCCCTGATTCAAAGCTCGAAACACCTGCGCGAGCCGCTTGTGACAAAACTGAAGGCCATGATTCAGAGCGGCGATCAACTGGCGACGGCTGCGGATACAAGCACGCCTGCTGGTCTTGCCCAAGAAAAACAGGAGTTGGATAAGCTCGCGGCGGATTTTCGCTCTACATCAGGCGCTATTCTGCCGCTCAGCAAACAGGGAGTGGTTTTAGATCTTTATAAGCAAAGCCTCACGAATTGGGAGGAGTCCACCAAGGCGGAATCCAAAGCGGACTTAAGAAACCTGATGGCACGGCTAGGCGTTCTGCTGGTCGTGATTTTCACCGTCTTTATATTAGGAGAAGTCTGGCGGCGAACGATCTTCCGGTACGTGCACGATGTGCGGCGTAGATATCAGTTTCTTCTTTTGCGAAGAATCGTCTTGTGGGTGGTGATTGCACTCATAATCGCATTCACATTCGCTACGCAGTTGGGTTCAGTGGTGACCTTCGCAGGATTGATTACGGCCGGCGTTGCCGTGGCTTTGCAGAACGTAATTGTTTCCATGGTGGGATATTTCTTTCTCATCGGAAAATTTGGCATTCGAGTAGGTGACCGCGTGCAGGTTTCTGGAGTGGCGGGCGAGGTGGTGGATATCGGACTGGTGCGCTTCCATCTGATGGAGATTGGTCCGGATGCGCAGCCAACCGGACGTATAGTCGCGTTTTCGAATTCGATTGTCTTTCAGCCAGCGTCAGGCTTATTCAAGCAAATTCCGGGAACGAGTTTTGTATGGCATGAGATAGAGCTGATTTTTGCGCCAGAGAGCGAATATCACGTGGTGCGCGAGCGAGTCACTGCCGCTGTGGATGCCACTTTTGGCGAGTACCACGAAAAGATGGAGGATCAGCGTCATCAAATGGAAATGACGCTTAGTTCCATTTCTGCGACAGAGTTAAAACCGAAGATCCATTTGCACTTTACGGCGGCGGGCATTGAAGTGAATATTCGTTTCCCGGTTGAAATGGGCACCGCGTCCGAAATTGACGACAAGATCATGAAGGAGCTCTTGACTGCGGTCGAGAAGGAGCCGCGGTTGAAGTTGGTGGGTTCGCAGATGCCGACGGTGAAGGCGGAGGCTTAGGCTTAAGCGTTAGGAGTGGACATGTGCTTCGCCGCTGTTGAGCTTCGCTCAACCTCGCCGGGCGGGGACGCCCGTCGCTCCATGTGCTTACAGTTGCAGAAAGTTTTGCATGAGCTTCTTGCCTTCGTTCGTCAAAACGCTTTCGGGATGGAACTGGACACCCTCAACCTGAAATTTTCGATGCCTTAATCCCATGATCGTCCGCGAACCATCGCGTTCAACTGTGGACGCGCTGATCTCAAGCTCTTCCGGCAGGTCTTTCTCTTCGACAATTAGCGAATGGTAGCGAGTAGCCGTCATGGGCGATGGCAGGCTCCTAAAGATGGTCTTGCCGTCGTGTTTCACCTCGCTGGTTTTGCCGTGCATTAGATTCGGAGCGCGTACTACGTTTGCTCCGAATGCTGCGCCCAGAGCTTGATGCCCAAGACACACGCCTAAAATGGGAATTTTCCCGGCAAAGCTGCGAATGAGTTCGATGCTGATGCCCGCCTCTTGAGGGGTGCAGGGGCCTGGGGAAACTACGATGCGTTCCGCGCCCAGAGCTTCAACCTCGCCAATCGTGACTTGATCGTTCCGCCGAACGACGACTTCGGCTCCCAGTTCTCCCAAGTATTGAACCAGGTTATAGGTGAACGAATCGTAGTTATCAAGTACGAAAACCATGTATTCAGCTTATCCTAAAGTTCCTAAGAGAAGCCTCCGGATAATCGCCGATTTGAAACACACTGCAATGGTCCACCGGTAGGCTTGCTTCAGGTTGACTCCCCAATTGGCTTGAGAAACGGGCCTTGACACCGCCGCTCCTAGACCCCATGCTTACAGTGATTTGCCCGACAAGACTATCGCCGATGGCAGTCCTGAGAAGCGGGCGACGCGTCGTTTTGCATTGCGGCTCCCTGTTTCTGTAGCCGATTCCGGGAATGAGTCGGAGTTAAAGGCCGCTCAAACCCGTGACGTCAGCGCCCGGGGGATCTGCTTCTATGTTGATTCGAACATTGCCGTCGGGGCGGGCATTGAATTTACATTCACCCTTCCACCAGAGATCACCCTGACGGAGAGCATTCGCGTGCGATGTAAAGGAAAAGTAGTCCGCGTGGACAACGGCAACGAAGATCGTAAAGTCGCCGTCGCGGCGGTGATTGATGAGTACGAATTTCTTTCCGGTCCGCAGTAGCCACGTTTTTTGTCACCGCGAAAGATGCCGATCTTTCGTGTTCCTTCCGTCACTTTTCTCTGTAGCCTCGCTGATGTTATTGTTTCTTCTATAGGTTACTTATCCAGCAATGACGTTCCTGCAGCGCATGCGTTTCCCGTTTGCCGTGCTATCCCTCTCGGCAGTCCTTATAGGTTCAGGTTTTGCCCAAGTGAATGCACAGGCCAATCAACAATTGCCGTCACCATCGGCAGAGCCCCAGGCTGAACGTCCAGCGGTAGTGTTGCGCGTAAGAGTGCTCCTTACAAAAGATTATCCGGCGCTCGAAATCGTTACTGATCGTCCGGTGGTGCCTTCCATACATAAAGTTGACGGTCCTTCGAGGCTGACGATTGACCTTCCGAACACCAGCATGTCCCTTCAGCATAAAGAAATTCCGATCAACACGGAACAACTTGGCGACCTTCACCTGGACGAAGAGAAGGGAACAAACCAAGCCGTTCACATGGTGATTGATCTACGCAAGCCGCTCGCTTACACGTGGGAAGCTGCGGGCAATCGGCTAACCATAAGACTTCAGTCGGCAGAGCCGATGGCGGCAACACCCTCCACGGCTGAGACCCTTCAGTCAAGAGCGCCAACAACTCCGGCCGCGCCACCTTCGCTTCCCGGCTTGGCTTCAGGAGCACAAGTAGGACTTATCCCGGTTACACCTGGAGGATTCGGCGCCGTCATATTTGCGGGCAATCGAATCGAGCCAGGCTCGACGATTACCGCGGGAACAGACACCGCCGTCCTGAGTCTGGGAAGAAACGGCGAAGTCCATCTTTGCCCACGAACCACGGCCTCAGTGACCACATCGTCGAACGGACACGATTTGATGCTTGGCATGAGTACCGGGTCCCTCGAGACCCACTACAATCTTGATGCCTCGATTGACTCCGTCCTTACTCCGGATTTTCGTATTCTTCTCGCTGGGCCGGGCATCTTTGAATATGCAATTAGCGCGGACGCCCGCGGAAACACCTGCATTGGCGCTCTGCCTGGAGATACACGTTCTGCTATCGTTTCTGAACTGATGGGAACCGGAAGCTACGAAGTGAAGCCAGGTGAACAAGTGATGTTTCATTCCGGACGCCTATCCGCCGCCGATCACAACATGATTGGGAGCTGCGGATGTCCGACGCCGGCGCCGGTAATGCGCGCGGCGGCGCCGACCGGTCCTGTAATCCCAGATTCCAAGGTGCCATCCTCGGTGCAGTTGGCGCAAGCGGCGACTCCAGCGAAACTGCAACAGCCACTCGCTGGAAGCGGCCCCGAATCGGGGATTCCTGCACAGGGGCAACCAGCGGAAGGATCGGAAACATCCGCACCCCCGCCGTCGAAACCTAACGACGTGCAGGCACAAGTCGAAGCGCCATTGATCTTCCGCGCTTCCGATTTGCCTCCGGTAAAAACCGCCTCTGACATAAAGCCGAAGAATTCACCAATTGCATCTGACCCGGCAGCAGCGCCTCAGAAAGTAATGCCACCTCCGTCCAGAATCACCATAATCACAACCGAAAAGCAGCACCATAATATCTTTGGAAAAGTAAAAGGCTTTTTCAAAGGCATTTTCCGCTAGCGTGAGTTGCTTTCGGCAATTGGCGGCCCACCGACTCGCCGCACCGCTTGACCCGCAGGCAATTCCGCAAGCAGTTCTCGCACTGTTCGTTTCAAGGCGGGATGGTCAAGGTTCGCGTCAATTTCCGCCATAGGCTCCAGCACAAACCGGCGCTCATGCAGCGATGGATGTGGAATTGTGAGGCCCTCGGCATCCACCACTGCGCTTCCAAACAACAGAATATCTATGTCAATAATTCGCGGACCTTTTTTCTGTAGGCGCCGACGTCCCATGCTTTGCTCGATTTTGAGAATTGCCGCCAATAGTTGCTTCGGCATTTTTTCGGTATCGAGCTTGACAACGCAATTCAAGAACCATGGCTGGGCCATGAACTCGACGGGTTCCGTTTCGTAGATTGAAGAGACCGCGATGATCTCCCCAACTTGTCCAAGGCGGTCGAGCGCCGTAATTATATTGGCCATGCGATCGCCAATATTCGATCCCAGAGAAAGAAAAGCGACCTTATGCACGAATAGTAGTGTCCTGGTTTCAGTTTGAACTTGCTACAAAAAACTTCCCGGTGTCCATACCGGCCACGTCCAATCATTCTTTTTCTTCAACGGACGCTACAATAGCCACTGTGAGCGTCGCCTCATCTCCGCCGGTTGAAAGCCCCCAGGTTCTCTCAGGTTCGCGATTTACGCTCAAGCAAAGAATTCTGCTGTCGCTCATTACATGGGCCGGAGTTGCGGCAATACGGCTGATCGCCCCAACGCTGAAAATCACGGTCTCATTTGAGGACGGAGGGCCAGCCGGATTGGAAACTAGGCCGATGGTGCTCTCGTTCTGGCACAATTGCGTTTTCCCTGCGATTTATGTCTGGCGCAACTTAGGAATTCGAGTCATGTCGAGCGATAGCTTCGATGGCGAATATACCGGCAGAATCATCCGAAAATTTGGCTTTGTAAAAATTCGCGGATCGAGCAGCCGCCGCGCAGTTCGCGCATTGCTGGAGATGAGGAGAGAGCTTGCAAACGGCCATACGGCGGCGTTTACCATTGATGGCCCTAAAGGACCGAAGTATATTGCCAAGCCCGGACCCGTGCTGCTGGCGAAGGCCACGGGCGCACCGATGGTGGCGTTTCATATCGCGATGGATAATCCATGGATTTTGAAGACATGGGACGGTTGCATGATCCCCACACCTTTCTCGCGGGCGGTTATGCGGGTCGGCCGGCAAATTATCGTGCCGTCGGACTCCGGTGACCGGCAAATGGAAGCGTTTCACTCGCAACTTCAAGCATCGCTTGATCAAGTACGCGAATTCGCCGAGGCAAACGTTCGCGACCTGCGATGATTGTTTGCCAATCCATGCGAAACTTGTGACGGATGTGGTGGAACCAGACGGCACATCTCTTTAGAATGAGGATCGAGGATTCATGGCCGCAACCATCTTAGACGGAAACAAAATTTCCGCGCAAATCCGCGCCGAAGTAGCTTCGGAAGTGAAAACCATGGCGGATGCGGGAATTCGGCCAGGCCTCGCCGTCGTGCTGGTCGGTCACGATCCTGCTTCTGAGATTTATGTCCGCGGAAAAGTGAAAAGTTGCGAAGAGGTCGGCATCTATAGCGAAAAACATACACCGGCGGAAACCATCTCGACCGAAGAATTGCTGGAACTCGTTACAGGACTCAACCTGCGTGACGACATTGATGGAATCCTCGTGCAATTGCCGCTGCCGCCGCAGGTTGATTCCAAGAAAATCCTGATGGCTGTAGATCCCGCGAAGGATGTTGACGGATTCCATCCCATTAATGTCGGCATGTTGTCGACACAGCTTCCTGGGTTGGTGCCCTGCACTCCTTCCGGCGTTATTGAAATCTTGAAGAGAAGCAACATTTCAATTTCAGGTCAAGAAGCTGTAGTAGTTGGCCGAAGCGATATCGTGGGCAAGCCTGTAGCGATGTTATTAATTAACGGCAATGCGACGGTCACGATATGCCATTCAAAAACTCATGACCTGCCTTCCGTGTGCCGCCGCGCGGACATCCTAATCGCAGCAATAGGACGCGCCGGAATGATCACCCGCGATTACGTTAAGGCAGGCGCCACGGTTATTGATGTCGGCCAGAACAAGGTAACGGATCGGTCCGAGTTCGAACGGCTTTTTGCAGGAAACGCGAAGCGCGAGGAAGCCTTCAATGCCAAAGGCTTCACACTGGTGGGGGATGTTCATCCCGAGGTTGCCCAAGTCGCGGGAGCAATCACACCTGTTCCCGGAGGCGTTGGGCCGCTGACGATTGCGATGTTGATGTCCAACACGGTGCGAGCAGCGCGGCTGCGGCGAGGCAGCGGAGCACGGCTGAGTCTCGCGTGCTAAAGATTGGATTGACAGGGGGAATCGCCGCGGGCAAGACAACCGCAGGAAACTTCTTTGCAGCCCTTGGTGCTTACGTCATTCGAGCTGACGATATCGCACACGATCTCATGAAGCCTGGCGAGCTTGTTTATCGGGAAATAGTCCGGCATTTCGGCAACGAGATTTTGAATGCCGATAAAACAGTGAACCGGTCTAGACTTGCCAAAGTTGCGTTTAGCCTGGATTCATCCACATCAGCGAGCCGCATTGAGGAACTGAACCAGATCGTTCATCCGCCGGTAATTCAAAAGCAGGAACAGTGGATGAAAGAGACTGGCGAACGCGATCCACGAGCCATTGCCATCGTGGAAGCAGCACTCATATTGGAAGCGAATCTCGAAAACCACTTCGACAAACTTGTCATGGTAACTTGCCGTCCGGAGCAGCGCGCCGAACGATGGGCTGCTGGCAGGAAAATCAGTATCAAAAACGCCCGATTGGAGATAGCCAGACGACTGGCGGCGCAATGGCCGGATGAAGTGAAAATTAAAGCTGCCGACTATGTGATCAACAACTCCGGAACGCTGGAAGAGACGAGAAGGCAGGTCAGTGACCTCTACGAGAAGCTGCTACGAATCGTCGATTAATGTCATGCTGAGCGAAGGTGCGCTTCCGCT
>PNAR01000449.1 GCA_003169715.1 Acidobacteriaceae bacterium
GGTCCAAGCTTCGGCTTGCGCACTATCCATCGCTACCCGTGCCCTAAATCCAAAGTTCCATATTAGGCATTCGGCTTTGCTAAATACCTCTCGCAGGTTGTTTTGGGCGAGTTGTCCGAACTGGACTACTGGGTTCGCAAAACTGTTGGTTTGAGAGCCTACTACAGAACGAGGACTATTGATGAGAAACGGGGAGCCACGAAGCCTCAAACAAACCGGTTGGATTTCAGGACCCGTCGAATGCAGATGCACAGCTTGCGACTGGACCGCGAACTTTGTTGCCGCAGATTCATCTGTTCCTCTTGAAATACTGAATGCATTCGAACAGCACGATTGCCGCGAATATTTACATACTCGGCATGTTAGGGCCGAAGAATATTACTTTTCACAAACGCATCTGCGACTGTAACTGATCCCACATTGGAGAATGCCGTGTTTAGCGCAGCCTATTTTTCTGAGACGAAAGTGATGTCGAGGGGCATCGTGGTGCTTCTGGGCCCCCCTGGGGCAGGCAAAGGAACCCAAGCAAAGCACCTGTTTGCTGAATTCAACATGCCGCAGATATCGACTGGGGAACTCTTACGATCGCACATGGCACGGCACACAGTGCTCGGAGCGAAGGCTCGCCGCTGCGCAGACGGTGGTTTGCTAGTTGCGGATGATTTAGTGTGCGGGATAGTCGAGGAACGGCTAGCGGAGCAGGATTGTGGTCGGGGTGCCGTGTTAGACGGCTTTCCACGCACGGTATGCCAAGCCGAATGGTTGAATCGCTACTTATACAGTCAAGATTCTGTGAAGAGTTTCTCGCGACAAATTCCTTTTATTGTTATAAAGATCAACATGCAAGAGAACGAACTGTTTCGCAGACTCACTGGACGCCGCGTGTGCCCTAGTTGCGGACGAGCCTACAACGTCTTTTCGGGATCTGTGGGCAAGCCTAACGTCTGTGAATTCGATGGAGTCGACCTGATATGCCGCCAGGATGACGCTCACGACATAATTTATGACCGTATCAAAATCTATGAACAAGAGACGTTGCCGGTCGCACAGTACTATCGCGACAAAGGTCTGCTGCGGGAAATCGAGGGTAGCCGCTCAAGCGATGCAGTCTTCTCGGAAATAGTGCAAATCCTCGAAGAGGTTCACCCTACGCACAGGAAGCAGCTGCATTATCAGGCTCTGGTTCGGTCCTATTAAATAGAACTTCCGACTGTTCACTGGGGTCGAATGCGCAAGATTGATTGCCGCTTCGATGCCTCTTGCCGTTGTTTCGAAAGGCCGATTGATGCCTGTCCCGGACTTCTCGATTCTTGACACAACACCAGTAAAAACCAGCCTAAAAGAATTCCCCAAAGCTCGCGAGTTAGCAGCTCGACTGCGTAAGACGGTGCGGGGCGAGGTGCACTTTGACGCGGGGTCGCGAGCACTATACGCCACGGACGCCTCGAACTACCGCCAATTCCCGATTGGGCTGGTCCTTCCCAGGGACGCGGTCGATGTGGAGGCGGCGATTCAGGCATGTCGTGAATTCAACGCGCCCGTCCTAGCCCGCGGTGCTGCAACCAGCCTTGCCGGGCAGTGTTGCAACACGGCCGTCATCATCGATTTTTCGAAATTTATGAACCGCATTCTGTCGTTGGATCCTGGAGCGCGCACAGCGGTGGCGGAGCCTGGAGTCGTCTTGGACAGACTGCGCGAGGCTGCCGAACAGCATGAGCTGACGTTCGCGCCGGATCCCGCGACACATAGCCGCTGCACCCTCGGGGGAATGATCGGAAATAACTCCTGCGGAACTCATAGCCTGCTCGGCGGGAAGACTGTAGACAACGTAGAACAGATGGAAGTATTGCTCTATGACGGAACGCGCATGCAGGTGGGACAAACCAGCGAGGATGAGCTTAGTGCAATCATCAAGGCTGGCGGCCGTCGGGGGGAAATTTACGCGGGACTGAAACTGATTCGAGACCAGTATGCTGGCCTGATTCGCGCACGTTTCCCGCGCATCCCGCGTAGGGTGTCCGGGTTCAATCTTGATGAGTTACTTCCGGAGCAGGGTTTCAACGTGGCCCGTGCGTTAGTGGGCAGCGAAGGGACCTGCGTCACTGTGCTTCAATCGACGCTACGTCTGGTGAAGAGCCCGCAGTGCCGCTCCCTGGTTGGCCTAGGGTTTAAGGACGCATTCGTTGCTGCAGACTCGGTCCCGCGAATTTTAGAACATGAACCGATTGCCCTTGAAGGCTTTGACGGGAAGCTAGTCGAGTTTATGGGCCGCAAGGGACTGGCGACGGAGCAATTGGAAATTCTGCCTGCGGGAGCCGGATTTCTATTGGTAGAGTTCGGCGACGACAGCGAAGAAAAGTCCCAAGCACTTGCCGAACGGCTGGTAATGGCCGCGCGGAACTTCCCAGGGCGACCCGAGGTGCGCACCTACGGCAAAGCGGAGGCAAGGAAAGCTTGGTTTGTTCGCGAGTCCGCTCTTGGCGCTACGGCGTTCGTTCCCGGCGAGGAAACGGGTTGGGAAGGCTGGGAAGACGCGGCGGTTGAGCCCGGCAAGCTCGGTCGATACTTGCGCGCTCTTTTCTCGCTAATGGAAGGGTACGGTTTTCGGTCGCCGCTGTATGGTCATTTCGGGCACGGGTGCGTGCATCTGCGGATCAACTTCGATTTCCGTACCGCGGCGGGCATCGCACGCTACCGCGAATTCATTGACAGGGCGGCAGACCTGGTTTTGGGTCTGGGAGGATCGCTGTCCGGAGAACACGGGGACGGGCAGGCGCGTGGCGCCCTGTTGGAGAAGATGTTCGGACCCGAACTGATGAGTTCTTTCCGCCGCTTTAAAGCGCTTTGGGATCCGACCAATCGCATGAATCCGGGCAAGATGATCGATGCCAATCCACCAACGGACGATCTCCGAATTAACACAGGGCATCCACCGATGGAGATGACAACCCATTTCAGCTATGCGAACGATCACGGATCTTTTGAGAATGCTGCGTTGCGCTGTGTCGGCGTAGGAGCTTGCCGGAAGGAAAAATCAGGAACCATGTGCCCAAGTTACATGGCGACTCGTGATGAGAAGCACTGCACCCGAGGGCGAGCCCATCTGCTTTGGGAAATGATGCAGGGGGACATCCTGAAGGGGGGATGGCGCAACCAGCAGGTATTCGAAGCGCTGGATCTATGTCTCGCATGCAAAGCCTGCAAGACGGAGTGCCCGGTGGGTGTTGATATGGCAACTTACAAGGCCGAGTTCCTGGCACACTATTATGAGGGTCGGCTACGGCCAATCGGGGCCTTTGCTTTCGGGTATATCGACAAGTGGGCACGCGTAGCCTCCCTGGCACCACGCCTAGCTAACTTATTTGCCAAGTCTCAAGTGACGACGAACCTTATAAGGATGGCGCTGCAAATCCACCCCTCGCGGCGGCTTCCGGAGTTTGCCCCGAAAACCTTCAGGCAGGAGCTAGCCGTTTTAGCATCGACGGCACCTTCGCGGGCAAAGGGTGATGTTCTGTTATGGGCAGATACGTTCAATAACTACTTTCATGCCAAGACAGCGTTGGCTGCGCATAAGGTCTTGACCAATGCTGGCTTTCAGGTGCATGTGGCTAAGACGCATGTGTGCTGCGGACGACCTCTCTACGACTTCGGCTTCTTGGTCACCGCGCGGAAGTATTTGCTCCATACGCTAAGGGTGATCGAGCCATACCTGAATAATTCCATGCCGGTGGTGGTGCTGGAACCGAGCTGCGCGAGTGTCTTTCGGGATGAACTGACTAACTTGCTACCTCATGATCCACGTGCGGCGAGGTTGCGAGCCAGTACGTATCTGTTGAGCGAGTTCTTGGTAAAGTACGCACCGGAATACCGCCCCCCTTTGCGGAGTGGGACTTTCGTGGTGCAAGCCCACTGCCATCATCAGGCCGTGATGCGGATGACCGACGAGATTGAACTGCTGCGGATGACGGGCGCGGAGGTTCAGCTACTGGATTCCGGGTGTTGTGGCATGGCCGGGCCATTTGGATTCCAAAAGGACAAATATGAAGTCTCGCAGAAGCTCGCGGGACGTGGTCTGTTGCCGGCGGTCCGCGCGGCCAGCCCGCAGACTGTGTTCGTCGCGGACGGTTTCAGCTGCAGGGAGCAGATTGCGCAGAACTCGGACGCGCGTGGGGTGCATCTGGCGGAGGTTCTCGCTGAGGACTGACAATGTGAGAAGCCGACGATGCGTTAAGGCGTCGGTTTCGAGTCGCGAGCTCATACCAGGGCTGCGCCCCGAAGAGCTTCGATTTAGGACATTACAGGCGTTGGAG
>PNAR01000454.1 GCA_003169715.1 Acidobacteriaceae bacterium
AAGATGACCAAAGTCATCCGGATGTGCAGGCCACCAATGAACTCGTCCTTTTCCGCCTTGCTGCTTACATCATTTTTGGCTGTCGCGCTCGTGGCGGCCGCACAGCAGCCAGATGATGTGTTGGCCAATCCTGGCAGACCGACCGTCTCCACCCCTGCAACGCTTACCCCCGCAGGCTATCTCCAGCATGAGAGTGGATTTCAATACGCCACGCATTCCCCAGAATTCTCTTCGCAGTCGAGTCTGAATGAGGTAGTGAAGTTTTCCTTGTCCCCAAGAATCGAATTGTTAGCCGGCACAGAGCCGTTTGCGCACTCTGGAGCTGAACAACAATCCGCAAACGATGTCGGGGGCGTATCTCTTGGAGCGCAAGGCATTCTCTACAACGGTGAAGGGCCTCGCCCGACCTTCGCGCTGAGTTATTTTCATCAAGTTTACGGCGGAGACGCGCCCGACCTCGATATCGGCAGCGCCAATAACTCCGCGCTCGTGCTTGCCAGCGCCGATGTAAAAGGGTTTCACTACGACACCAACTACGTTTTCAATGAAGCGACCCGGAAGGACGGAATTCGACGGCTCCAAGTGGGGCAAACCCTTTCAATCTCACACGCACTCACAAAGAAGACAGGTTTGACCGGAGAAATATGGCATTTCACGCAGCCCTTTCTTCGAGGAAACGCGATCGGAAATTTGTGGGCTCTGAACTACAACCTGCGAAACAATCTGGTTTTCGACGGCGGCTTTGACCGCGGACTCACGCATACGTCAACGCGATGGGAAGTGTTCGCGGGATTCACATACCTGCTGCCCCATAAAATTCTTCCGCATTAACGGTCATCCGGCAGTCGCGGAAAGCAGATTCCTCCGGGCTAAGCGCCCGTTCGAAATGACAAAGTTTGTAGGACTGGAAAAAGGCGGGGCACACGGCTACACGCGGGCGAAGTCAATGTATCCCCGCTGCACGTCTGTTTTCGTTAACTTCACTTTTAGCCTGTCCCCTACATCCAAGCCTTTGGCGCCTTCGACGAGCAGGCCTTCTACGTGAGGTTGCATGACTCGGACGAAGGTGCCTTTTGGGGTGGCTCCGGTGACGATAGCATCGAAGGTCTCTCCGATGCGGCGGGACATTGCGATTGCGGCCATGCGTTTTGACATTTGGCGCTCGACTTTGCGCTCGGCGTCGCCTTTCTGGGTGCAGTTTGCGGCGATGGTTCCAAGCTCGGCGTCAGAATAAGGAGAAGTGCTATTCGTGAGGACTGATTTGACCAGCCGCTGCGTGACCAGGTCGGCGAAGCGGCGATTGGGAGCGGTGGAGTGAGTGTAGTCCTGAACGGCGAGGCCAAAATGGCCTTGCGCGGGATCTCCTGGACGCTCGACGACGTATTCGCCAGGTCCGATCAGCTTGATGACCGCGAGCGATAAATCGGCGAAGTGATCGGGATCTATGGCTCGGCGTTTAACGAGAAAATCGTTCAGAGCTTTGGAATTGGGGTCGGCGGGCAACTTTTCTCCGAGGCCGGCGGCGAGTTGCACGATGCGGTCCCAGCGTTCGGGAGTCTTGACGATGCGGCGAAGGGACGAAACTTTTTCGAGCATGCGGGCGACGACGCCGTTGGCGGCGATCATGAAATCTTCGATAAGTTCGGTGGCGCGATTCTTTTGTTCGGTTTCGACGTCCACAACCTGGTCATTGGACACGACTGCGCGGGTTTCCTGCGTATCAATATCGAGCGCGCCGCATTCGTAGCGGCGCTTGCGGAGAGCCTGTGCGGCTTCATCCTGCAATTTGAGTTGCGCTTGCAGGCCGGAGGAGGCGGCGACTTTTGATGGAGGGGCGGCGGTGCCTTCGAGCCATGCGCCCACGGCGCGATACGTAAGCTGCGCTTTGTTGCGGACAATGGCGCGATAGACGTTGCTTGAATTGACGCTGCCGTCCGCGCCGACCAAGTATTCGGTGACGACGCTTAGCTTGTCGGCGTCTTCGAGGAGCGATGTCGCGCCGGTGGAGAGTTCTTCGGGCAGCATGGGGAAAATGCTGACTCCGGTGTAGACGGTGGTGGTCTCGATGGCGGCATGCTTATCTATGGGCGAGTCCTTGGGGACGAAGGCGTCCACGTCGGCGATGCCGATCATGATTTTGATTTGTCCGCCGGGCGTACGTTCGGCGTATTCGATTTGATCGAGATCGCGGGAAGTGTCGTTGTCAATCGAGGACCACAGAAGAGTACGCATATCGCGGATGTCCGGGCTGGGCAGGGATTTTGGTGGATTGGATTTTATTTGGGCGAGTTGCCGGATGATTTCCGGCGGGAAATTTGGTTCGAAGCCATATTGGGTCATGACCTGCCTGGATATGGCTTGAAGATCAATGTGGGGATTCGCGTTCGTGGGCATGGCTCCATATTAATGGACAACCGCTTGGGGCGGGCATGCTTGCGATCCTCAATTGGCCAGCAGATGCGTCCCGCGATATAGCGCTGAGCTTCGCTCAGCTGCCCAGACGGGGGGGTCTGGGCCTTTGTGTGTTTTGTCCGGACGCCCCTTCACGAATTTTTCAAACTGAGCCACGACAGTGCGCCCGAAGTTAGTTGAGCGTGGAAATTCTGCTGTGGTAGCATCCTTAGCCTTGGCTGTTCCCCGATTTTCCATCGGTCTGTTGAGCTTCGCTCGAGCGGACAGGCGGGGACGGCTGTCCCTACGCGAGTCTTTCTAAGGAGCGAATCCGTGAAAGTTTATGAAGGCGCGAATATTCGGAATGTCGCCATTGTTGGACACGGTCATGCTGGCAAGACTTCCCTGGTCTCCGCGATGCTTTATACATCGGGAGCAACGCAGCGGCTTGGACGAGTGGACGATGGATCTGCGACCACGGATTATGACGAAGAGGAAATCGCGCGCAAGATGTCCATCGGCGCGAGCTTGGCGTATGTGGAGTGGGGCAAGACGAAGATCAACATCGTGGACACTCCAGGGTTCAATATGTTTGTCCACGAAGCCAAGATGGTGTTGCCGGTTGTGGACGCTGCCATCGTAGTTGTGGACGGCGTGGCCGGAGTCGAAGTCGTTACGCAGCGAGTTTGGAATTATTGCGAGGAGTATAAGACGCCGCGTTTGATTGTGGCCAGCCGCATGGATCGCGATCGCGCGGATGCCGAGCGGGTGCTGGAATCGCTGACGAACGCTTTCGGGCGCATGGTGATCCCGCTGGAACTACCCATTGGGAAAGAGAAAAATCTTCGCGGTGTAGTTGATCTCGTCCGGATGAAGGCTTATACGTACGACCTTGGCGGAAATGGAAAAGGCAAAGAGAGCGAAATCCCCGAGGAGTTGAGAGCGCAGGCCCAGGAATCGCATGAGCGACTCGTTGAGATAGTTGCCGAAGGCGACGACGCATTGATGGAAGAGTTTTTCGAGAAAGGAACAATTCCGGAAGAGGACTTAGTCCCTGCGTTGCACAATGCAATTCGAGAAGACAAAATTTTCCCTTTGATCTATGGATCGGGCCTGGGAAACATTGGCGCCGACCGGGTGATGGATTTTATTGTGGATTACACGCCGGCGCCTTCGGAACATGAATGGGTGCAGGGCGAAGCCGCGAGTGGCGAGCCTCCGAAGCGTCATGAGACGGATGCCGAGCCGGTGTCTTTGTATGTATTCAAAACTGTTTCCGATCCATTTGCCGGGCGCATCTCTTATTTTAAAGTATTTTCCGGAGTGTTGAAGAATGATGTGGCATTGCAGAACTTCACCCGCAACTCTCAAGAAAAGCTGTCTCATATTGGGATCATGCAGGGAAAGACGCCGGTACCGGTTCCCGAGTTGCACGCGGGAGATATTGGGACGGTGCCCAAACTGAAAGACACCCTTACGGGCGACACACTCGGCGATAAATCCGCCCCGATTCGATATCCTCGAGTGAAACTGCCGGAACCGGCGATTACTTTCGCGATCGAGCCGAAGAGCCGTGCCGACGAGGACAAGCTGGGGCCGGGCATTCACAAGATGATGGAAGAAGATGCGATGCTGCGATTCTTTCGCGATCCGCAGACCAAAGAATTTTTGATTGCTGGTACCGGGCAGCAGCATATTGAAGTTGTCGTTTCGAAGATGAAGAAGCGATACCACACGGAAGTGATTTTGAAGGCGCCGAAGGTTCCTTATCGCGAGACCATTCGCGGCAAAGCTGACGTGCAGGGCCGTCACAAAAAACAGACGGGCGGCCACGGGCAGTATGGCGATTGCAAGATCAAGATAGAGCCGATGCCGCGTGGCGGAGAGTTCGAATTCGTGAACGATATTTTCGGCGGCGCGATTCCGAAGAACTATATTCCGGCGATTGAGAAGGGGATAAAAGACGCGGCGGCGCGCGGATACCTTGCAGGATTTCCGGTGGTAGATTTTAGGGTGATCCTATACGACGGGTCTTATCATGATGTGGATTCGAACGATATGTCGTTCCAGATGGCGGGACGGATCGCATTTCGAAAAGCGATGGAACAAGCGAAGCCAACGCTGCTGGAACCGGTGATGGCAGCCGAGATTACAATTCCAGACGAATTCGCGGGATCAATCATGGGCGACCTGAACAGCCGACGCGGACGCATTCAGGGCATGGACAACAAAGGCGGCACAACGATCGTGAAGGCGGAAGTGCCGATGTCCGAAATGCTGACCTACGGCGTGGATCTGACCTCGATGACGCAGGGCCGCGGCAGTTTCAACATGGAAATGCACCATTACGACGCTGTGCCAGGCATGCTTCAGGAGAAGATCATAGAGAAGGCCAAGGCGGAAAGAGGGGAAGTTAAGGATGAGGAAGAGTGAGAGGTCCCTCGCTACGCTCGGGATTTCGGCAGCAGGCTCCCGCTGAGCTCACGCCTGCTAAACGCCTCAACTTCAACATGGAAATGCATCACTACGACGCGGTGCCAGGGATGCTGCAAGAAAAGATCATAGAGAAGGCGAAGGCAGAAAGAGGGGAAGTTAAGGATGAGGAGGAATAAGCCATGCCTGCGAACTCGGCCATGCTTGCCGCGATCCTCGCGCTCATATTCATTTTTCCAAGTTCGCTTCTTGCCCAGACTCGCAATGCCGAGAACGATTCGCAGGCGCTGAAGAATATCGAGGAACAATGGCTTCATGCTCGCGACGCCGCGACGCTCGATCGCATTCTGGCGTCAGACTTTGTACACGTCATTCCCTTTGACCACTTTCTCACCAAGCCAGAACATATTAACTGGAACATGAGACATTTGCCGGCGCCAGACCGCAAAGAGCGGTTTGACAAGCTCGAGGTCAGGCTCTACGGAGATGTGGGCATCGTGAATGGAACGGTAATCGGCGGTGATTCAAGCGGGAAAGAACTGGATCGCACAGCATTCACCGACGTATTTGTCTATCGCGATGGGCGCTGGCAGGCAGTGAATGCGCAAGAGAACGCGATAGGGAAGCCCGGCGGAAAATAGAAGGCCGCCAGCATCTTCTTGCGGGAATGTGCAGACGCGGCATCGCGATACCCGACTTTCAATGAGAATCAAGTTGGACGAGAACCTTCCACTTCGCCTTCCTAAAGCCAGCGAGCTGGCTCGCATGGACGGACGAGGGCGTCCGTCCCTACGTGATTCCTGCTGGTTTTACAGAATCTTCAGGCCCGCAGCTTTCGCTAATTTCGCCTGACGCTCGTCGAACGTCCAAAATCGTTCGGCTTTCAATTCCAGCGCGCAGGCGATGTGCAGGCTGTCAAGGGTGCGTGTGCCGAGGCGCGGACCGTACTTGCGGGCAAGGTCGGCGCAACGGTCGTACACATGGTCGGGCATCTCTACCTCTATCCACAGTCCGGCAGCTCGATCATTTTCCAAGTGACGGTAAAACTGCTCCACTTCCGCCGTCGTCGCCTTTCCATGGAAAACTTGCTGGGAGATGGCATGAGTCCACTCCGCGTGGTGCAGTGGCGTGAACCAAACACCGGCCGCAGATTTTATTAGTTCTCTCGATGCGGCCGAATGGCTGTCTATGGTGTAGAGAGATACAAATAGGCTTGTGTCCGCGTAGATGCTCAATAGCGTCCGCGATCCCTTATTAGATCGTCAACGGCCGTCAAAACCCGATCACCTAGAATCTTTTTTGCACGCGCTTCGAAGTCGGGATATTTGATCGGAGTGGTGGACCCATTTTCCGGAACGATGCGGCCGATGACGCGATCTCGTTCCTTGAGTTCAACGGACTTTCCGGCGCGCAGCCAGGCTTTGAGTTTGCGGGTATCGCGAAGCTGGCGCAGATTCATGGAGGGCATCGCTCAATGTGACACATTATGTGTCACATTGTCAATGGACCATCTGTTGATAGTGCACCATCGCGATGCTGTTTCTGCCTGTTCGTGCCCAAAATCGGTGGGCGGCGGAATCGCGTTATTGTTGCGGGGGCGGAGCTTGCTGTGGCTCTACTGGCGGGGTCGGCATCACGGACTCGACATCTTTACGCGGCGCTATATCGGGAACTTTGGGCATGTGGGTCACTTCACCGCGTTCGGCGTCGTCTATGAAGATCTGGGCGTGGTCCAGCAGCAGACCCGTTGCGCGATCCATCTCCACACGCGATTTCTCGTAGGCCGCCATAGCGGATACAAGGTTCGATTCTGAGGCGGTCAACGCGGACTGATTCTGTAACACCAAGGTTGAAGTTGAAGCCCCCAATGCCAGTTTTTTCTGCTCGGCATCCAGGGTTTGCCGGGCATATTCCGCGGATGCCTTCGCGGCTTCGACACTCGCGCGATTTTGCTGGAGGGAGAATTGCGCAACCCGGACTTCGATGCGGATTTGATTTTCAATCTGTTGCAGCCGCATTTGGGCCTGGCGAAATTCCAGTTCCGCCCGAATCTGATCGGCTTGCGCGGCACGATTTCGCAAGGGGACATTCAAGGTCAGGCCCACGCCTTTATCGGGGGCTGCCGAGGTGACCAAATTATCCAACGCCGTGCCATATCCAACAGCACGCGAGGTAGCGAACTGTGGAGGCAAGGCTGAGGGGTTCAGGCAAAAGGCGCTGGGATTCGTCGCACTGCACAGTTGCGCGTTAGGGTTAATGTCGCCGCCCAAGCCTGATCCGCCATAGTAGGCAAACAAGTTCAGCGTTGGCCGCAATGCATTACGAACCGCTTTGTTACTGATATCCCGGCTCGTGAGGTCTATTTTCGATTCTGCGAGTTCGGCCCGGTGATTCAGCGCATCATTGATCAGATCCTGGGTGGGTATCACCGGTTCCTGCGCGGGCAGTTGAAGATCAGACGTAGGAATGACTTCCGCTTCGGCCAGCACTGGATCCACCAAGGTACGACTAAGGGCGTTCTTCATCAGTAGTTCTTGTTGTTCAAGATTGGTCTGGGCCAGAATCAAAGCCTGCTGGTCAGTCGCGACGGTGCTTTGCGCGCCCACTACTTGAATTGGCGCCATGCTCCCGATCTGTACCTGCTTCTGCGTGTCGGACATGGTTTTCTGAGCAAAAACCAGCGCTTCTTGCTGTACCTTCACGTTCTCGTAAGCGAAAACCAGATTCCAATACATGTTTTCGATCTGATCTACCGTAGTGATGATCTGGAGGCGGAAAGCGACGTCAGAAATCTCCCGGTTATTTTTTGCCAAGCGGATAAACCGGGTGTTAGGCAGAAAACCAAAACCCTGCAACAAAGGCTGCGTAAGTTTAAATTGGAAATTAGAACTCACAACCGGACTTAAAGTGCTGAAAGGCTGATTGGTAGTTTCATGAATGTTATTGAATCCGACAGACATGATCGTTCCTGAGCGAAACCCCTGCTGATAAGTAATGTCCGCAGTGCCCGTATTGTTACTCAGAATGGGCACGCCGTTGAAAGCACTGGTGGAGAGAGAGTGGCCACGATCCATCTGGAAATTACCAGTAACGATTGGGTCGAAACTGGTGATGGGAGCGCCGATGCCGAGAGTCGAGTTCACCAGTCCATTGGTTCCGGCGCCGATTCCGCCTGAAGCAGGGGCCGTGCCGCCAGCACCTGAACCCACGGTACCGCCCAGTCCACCGACTCCGCCGCCCGGAGTATTTTGCACGATTCCCGAATTTACCCCCAGGATATTGGCGCCCGCCTTGGCCCGCAAAATATCCGTATCCGCGATGTTGAGGTTGTATCGGGCAATGGCGACGTCCAGATTGTTCTCGAGTGCCAGGGCGACAGCGTCATCCATGGAGAGCATTATCTTTCCATCGTGCATCAATTGATCAATGCGCGGCGTATTGGTGAGATTTGGCTCCGCGAGGGTTCGTGCCGTATATGGCGCAATAAAGTTCGGGAATGCAGAGCGCGGTTTGGAATAATCTCTCACCACGAAGGAGTGAGCTTGCGGGGCCGATGGCGCAGAGGGCACGGGCTGATTCGTCTGTTGCGCATCTTGAGAAAAACAGCCAGCTGAAAAAAATCCTGCAAGAATAACTGCTGCGGCGAGCCGCGGTGAAATCAGATTAGACAAAGACATTCGATCATCTCCAAACATTAAGGCTGAAAATAAAGACTGCTTCTCCCTGGTCAAGCGTGTTACGTATAACACTGCGGTCAGGTTTCATTTATTGCCGGGCGCAGCGGCGCGAATTCATGATTGTAGGGTCCAAAAATTGTGCGACTCCGCCACAAATGCCTCGACATGCAGGATAAATCTGGAATGTCACAGTATAGCCGAACCGGCGTGAGTTCTAATATTGCAACTCGCTCAAACCGTAAAGATTCGTAAAAAGTCTCAGAAGCTTCAAGATTTTGTGGAATCGCGGGCTCCTGGATGCGGAATCTGAAAGTAGCGCTTAGTTACGACGGCACCGATTTTTGCGGATGGCAGGTGCAGCCGGATTTCCCCAGCGTTCAAGGAATATTGTCCTCGGCTATTGGACGGGTGACCGGGGAAAACGTTTTGCCGCAGGGTTCTGGCCGGACGGACGCCGGCGTGCATGCGCTTGCCCAAGTGGCGTCCTTCTGTACGGAGTCGCCGATACCGCCGGAGAATCTTCGCAAAGCGCTCAATGACGTTTTGCCGAACTCGATCCGCATATTGGAAATTACTGAACAGCCGGCCGAGTTTCACGCTCGAAAATCGGCGCGGGCGAAAACCTATCGGTATCGCATCTATAGGGGCGCGACCTGCTCGCCGTTTCTCGCGCGCTATGTGTGGCATTACCCGTATCCGCTGGACCTCGAGAAAATGACCGATGCCGCCGCCTTTGTGATTGGCGAGCATGATTTCACATCCTTTGCCGCAGTTGATCCCGAGCGTTTGCGGAAAGGCAGGAGCGCGTCGAATGTCCGCAGAATTTTCGATTCGATCTGGGAGCAGCAGGATGAAGAATTCATTTATACCGTCCGCGGTAACGGGTTTCTTCACCACATGATACGGAACCTGGTGGGGACATTCTTGCTCGTGGGAAAAGGAACGATTGAACCGGAAGACATGAGCCGGATTTTGCAGGCTCGCAATCGCTCGGCGGCCGCGGCGACGGCACCTGCAAGCGGCCTGTATCTGGTGAGTGTTGAGTACTAGGGAGTGGAAAATCAGGTAGTGGGTCAGTTTCAAATCCAAACTCACTTCGTAACCGGGAGCAGGTAGTGGCACCCTGGAGGTATTGGGTCAATTTGCGAAACCAATCAACCACAGAGGACACGAAGTTACACGAAGGAAACCGTCGAAACTGGCCTTCGTGACCCTTCGTGTCCTCTGTGGTTGATTGTTTTTCTGCCACCTAGGCAAACTGACCCACTACCGAAAATCAAAGTGCGCGAGATCTGCGATTTCGCGTTAAGGGTAACCAAACCTTTGGCGGTTAGGGAATTCGCTAAGACGGTAGGGCGGGATCTACCCTGTTGGGCCCGACAAGTTCCGGCGGGAACGAAGAGTCGCCTGCCTGCACCGTCGCGGTTGCCGAGAATCTTAGTAGAATCAAAACAGATCGCGAAGGCCACACGTGAAGACCTCCGAACTTATTTACGACTGGAATCAGATTTCACCGGAATCTTTATCGCGGTCGCGTCCAGTCCTTCTGAATGACGAAAGCTTGCGCGATGGCCTGCAATCTCCTTCGGTCCGCGATCCTTCCATCGAAGAGAAAATACACATTCTGCATTTGATGGAGGCCCTGGGAATCAATTCGCTTGACCTCGGACTGCCGGGCGCTGGACAGCGAGCGGCGGAGCATGTGGAAGCGCTGGCGCGAGAGATTGTTCAGCAGAAGATGAGAATCCGCGCCAACTGCGCCGCCCGCACACACGAGAATGACATTCGTCCCATTGCAGAGATCGTGCAGCGGACGGGACTTCCCATTGAGGCTGCAACCTTTATTGGATCAAGCCCGATTCGCCGGTATACCGAAGGATGGACCGACGATTTTCTGCTTCAGACTACGGAGAAGGCTTTGAAATACGCTCTGTCGCTCGGGCTCGATGTGTTGTATGTGACTGAAGATACATCGCGGTGCGATCCGGCAATGGTGAAGCGTTTATATTCTTGTGCGATTGGCTGTGGCGCGCGCGCAATTGTGATCTGCGATACCGCCGGTCATTCGACTCCGGCGGGCGCATTCGCACTTGTGAAGTTTGTGTTGGACGAAGTTGTGAAACCATCGGGAGAGAAGATTCGCGTGGAATGGCACGGGCACTGCGATCGCGGATTCGGCGTCGCCAACTCGATATCCGCGTTAATGGCGGGCGCGGATTGCGTGCATGCCTGCGCGTTAGGCATCGGCGAGCGCGTCGGTAATACGCAAATGGATTTGATGTTGGTGAATCTCAAGCTGATGGGAATTCCTCCCTGGGATTTACAGGATTTGACGAGGCTCCGCGAATATTGTGAAGCCGTGTCGAAGGCGACCGGTGTGCCGATTCCGCCAAATTATCCGGTTGTAGGCGAAGATGCATTTCGCACCGCAACCGGGGTGCATGCATCTGCCGTAATCAAGGCATACAAGAAGAATGATATTGAGTTGGCGAATGCTGTTTATTCAGGTGTGCCGTCGCATGTGTTTGGCATGGAGCAAGTCATTGACGTTGGACCGATGAGCGGAAAATCGAATGTCACGTTTTGGCTGGAACGGCGGGGATTGGAGTGTTCCGATGAAATCGTCGAAAAGATTTATCGGCGCGCGAAAGCGTCGGATCATACGTTGAGCGAGGCGGAAATTATGGAATGCGTCGGAACCACAAAATCATAATTACCAATCCACTGTCATGCTGAGCGAATGGGAGCTCCCGCTTGCGGAAGCTCCCCGAGTCGAAGCATCCCTATCGGTTCTCATTGGCGTCCAAGCAGGGGTAGGGGTCCTTCGACTCGGTTCTTCTTCGCTAGCGAAGAAGAACAATCGCTCAGGAGGACAAATCTGGTTGGACGAACTATCCTTTACTCTACTTTCTTTCCTGCGGAGGTCTCATTGCTCCGATTCTTCTTTCTCTTGACGCTATTCTCCACCCCACTCCTAGCACAGAAGCATCCCTTCACCTTCGAAGACATGATGGCGCTCAAGCGTGTCGAAGAGCCCGAGCCTTCGCCGGACGGCAAATGGGTTTTGTTCGCTGCTGTGGATGTGGATTTGAAAGCGAATACGAGAACTCCACACGTCTGGATAGCTCCCCTGAATCAAGCCACCGGGGTGCCCCATCCTTCCCCGCAGGGGAGGGTGGGCGGAGAACGAGAAATCATCGCTGATCAGGACGCCGACCGTCCGCGCTGGGCGCCGGATGGAAAGCGCTTCGCGTTTGTTTCGACGAAAGAAGGCGGATCGCAGATTTGGATTGCGGATTTCGACGGCGCATCCGGTACCGTGACGGGCACGCACCAGGTGACTTCGATTGCGACTGAAGCGAGTGGTGAACTGTGGTCGCCGGATGGAAAGAATATTTTGTTTGTGTCGAATGTTTATCCCGAATGCGATGGCGCGCCTGCCGAAGAACCGGATTGCAATGCGAAGAAACTGGAAGAAGCGAAAAATTCCAAAGTCAAGGCGCAGATTTTCACGCATCTTCTTTATCGGCATTGGAATGCGTATAAGGAAGGCAAACGCAGTCATCTCTTCGTCACAGGGGTTCCGAGACCGTTCGGCGACGCCCTCCTCACGTCTTCCCATACGCCCATGTTGCCGATAGATGTTACTCCGGGCGATTACGACGCCCCCGTTTTTTCATTAGGCGGGCAAGACGATTACGCCTTCTCTCCTGATGGGCGGGAGGTCTGTTACGCGTCCAATCACGAATCGGTTCCGGCGATTTCGACCAACAATGATCTATTCACCGTTTCCCTCAATTTTCTGACAGATTCTCCACCCATCGGTGTGAGGCCAGGGTCTCCGGCTCAGGTTTTGGCTGCGACCAAAAACATCACCTCAGAAAATAAAGCCAGCGACTCGACTCCGCTCTATTCGCCGGATGGAAAGTACATCGCGTATCGAGCGCAACAGCGTCCGGGATACGAGAGCGACAGGTTCCGCTTGATGTTGTACGACCGGAAGACGGGAGAGAAGAAGAATCTGACAGCGAATTTCGATCGCTGGGTGGGAAGCTATGCATGGTCCCCAGATTCCGACGGCCTCTTCTTCTCCGCAGAAGAGGAAGGCGAATCTCCAATTTTCATGAGTAAGTTCGATGACAATGCCGGGACGCCGAGTGTGGTGGTCCGTGGCTTTAATGACGACCTCACCATAGTGAAATCCAATTCTGGCTTGTTTTTTACGCGAATGTCGATTGAACGGCCGAACGAGATTTTTCGCGAAGAGCTGGGCACCGACTACAGCTTGGGGCCGGTGCAGCTTACGAATATGAACCAGGAGCTGTTTTCGAGTGTGGAGATGAGTCGTATGGCTAGTTTCTGGTTCAGCGGTGCTCACAACGAGAAAGTTGAAGGCTTTCTCGTCAAGCCGCCGAACTTCGATCCCAACCAAAAATATCCGGTGAAGTTTCTCATCCATGGCGGCCCGGAGGGCGCTTGGGACGACGACTGGAGCTATCGCTGGAATCCCGAATTATTCGCAGCTAACGGATATGTCGTCGTCATGATCAACTTTCACGGCTCGACTGGATATGGACAGAAATTCATTGACTCGATCAATGGCGACTGGGGCGGCGCGCCTTTTGAAGATTTAATGAAGGGGCTCGATTATGCAGAGTCGCATTATGGTTTTATAGATAAAGACCGCGAGTGCGCGCTGGGCGCCAGCTACGG
>PNAR01000138.1 GCA_003169715.1 Acidobacteriaceae bacterium
CTTTGGTTTTATGCGGGGAAGCTGTTGTGGCCGGTGAACCTCGTTTTCAGCTATCCGCGCTGGACAATCTCTGCCGGCAACCCGCTCGATTACGCCTGGCTTCTAGCGACGGCTGCCGCAGCGGCGGTGATTTACTTTGCGAGAAATTATCTTGGCCGGGGTCCTGAAGTCGCAGCCTTGTTCTTTGTGGCGACTCTTAGTCCGTTACTAGGATTCATCATGCTCTACACATTTCGCTATTCCTTTGTCGCCGACCATTATCAGTATCTCGCCAGCATCGGGCCGCTGGCATTGGCCGCTGCTGGAATCGCCCGCGCTTTCGGTCTCCTGGGGAAAAAGGGACCAGTCTTGAAAGGTGCTTTTTCCGGAGCTTTGTTAGGGTTGCTTGGCCTGCTGAGCTGGAGGCAGTGCGGGATGTATACCGACTCGGATACGCTTTGGTGGACGACCCTCTCAAAGAATCCCAATAGCTGGATGGCTCATAACAACATAGCTACCAGTCTTGCGCGTAAGGGACGCGTGGAAGAAGCCATCGCTCATTTCAACAAAACTTTCGAGCTCAACCCTGGCCACGATGACGCCCACTACAATCTGGCTAATGCTCTTCGGCAACTTGGACGCGCGGACGAGGCTATCGTTCAGTACGAGAAAGCCCTGGAAATTAACCCCCGTAACGCGCTGGCACATTACAATCTCGCGGCTATGCTTGGGCAAAAGGGACGTGTCGATGAGGCCCTTGCTCATTACGAGAAAGCGGTGGAAATCAACCCCCGAGACGTGGAGGCACAATACAATCTGGCTAACTCGCTTCTGCGCCATGGGCGCCTGGAAGAGGCCATTGTTCACTACAACAAGGCCTTGGAGCTCAATCCCAACCACGCCGCCGCACACAACAACCTGGGTAACACCTTGCGGAAAATGGGACGGATGGATGAGGCCAATGCTCATCTCCAAAAGGCGCTGGAACTCGCTCCCCGGCCGCCGCGTTGATCCCGGCAATCGAGGGCGGGCTACGTTTTTTGTTGTTTGATACCGTCCGCCAAGCTAAAGCCTGAAGCCCCTCGCCCAGCAACATGTTACCGCGTGAAAGCTCCACCAGACAGACGATTCTGCTGGCAGGGGGTCTTGTCCTGCTGGTCCTGGCTCTCAGGATGCCGCTGCTGGACATTCCATTTGAGCGAGATGAAGGCGAATACGCGTATATTGGGTGGCGGTTGCAGCACAACGAACTTCCCTATCGCGATTGGTTTGACCAAAAACCTCCGGGCATTTTTTGGGTTTACCGATTGGCGTTAAGTTTGCCGCTGGAGCCCGTTCGAGCCGTCCATTTCGTTGGGTTAGTCTTCGCGGCCGCCGCCAGTTGCGCGCTCTTTTTTATCGGACTCCGATTCATGAGCCGATTTTGGGCGTGGATAGCAGCCGCGCTATTTGCCGTTCTTGCCGCAGATCCGCTGATACAGGGGCAGGCAGCGAATACTGAGCTGTTCATGTTGCTGCCACTAATCCTTTCGCAAGTCGCCATGCTCAGGGCAGCATCGAACAGCAAGCGCGCCGTCCTGTTTATGATTCTAGCGGGCGCGTTGACAGCGGTTGCCATCACTTTCAAGCAGGTCGCAGCAGTTAATTGGTTTTTTCTTGTTGGTCTCTACCCGGTCCTTGTTACAGGAAAAGAGCGATGGCGCAGCGCGCTCGCATTCGTCATTTGGTCGGCCGTGGGCGTGATAGCTGTGTTGGGGTTTGTCGCCCTGTACTTCTGGCTCAGACATGGTCTGCAAGACCTCATCTACAATGTCTTCACTCATAATCTGGAATACATCAGTGCCGTAAAAGCGTCGGTGCGGTTTAGGCTCTGCCAAAACACGCTCGCTCTTCTCGGACGGACGCAGATGATCGTGTGGGTTGCTGCTGCCGCTGGCCTGGCTTCGTTGCTTATCACAAAGAGGCCGAAGTGGTGTCTGTTTTTGGCGGGTTGGATTGTCACAAGCATGATCGGCGTGAGTGCGAGCGGTTACTTCTTTCCACATTATTTCCAACAACTACTCCCGCCCCTCGCGCTGGCAGCCGCCGCTGGCGCTGAAGGTCTCGATGGGATTCAGCTCTGGAGGAAACTTCCCTGGTGGAGCCGGCGAGTAGCGCTTGGTTCCATCCTGGTCCTTCTACCGGCAATGGTCTCTTATCCGTTTCTCTTTACCTACACGCCGGCGGAAGCCATGCGAAAAATCTATCCGAGAGAATTCTTTGCCGAAATGCCGGAGCTGGGCCGGCGAATCGCGAGCGTGACGCCGCCTGAAGCCCGCGTATTTGTCTTTGGGGCTGAGCCGGAATTGCTGTTTTACGCCCGTCGGACCTCGGCCACGCGTTATATTTTTCTTTTCCCATTGTACGGGCCCTACCGAAATGCCCTCGAAAAACAAAAGGCCGTCGCTGACGAAATCTTGCAGGCCCAGCCCGGGGCAGCAGTCTACCTGCCGAACAATCTTTTTTTTGCGGCGGGTAGCGAGCAGTATTTCACGCGATGGAGCCTCTCGTACCTCAGGAATGATTTCTCCACGGACACATTGCTGACGAAGGATGCGTCCGGCACGGCACATATAGTTTCGGCCCCGTCTCCCCCACCCGACCAGCGAGTCCTTGGCGCAATGTTAGTGAGAAAGCCCGGCAACAGCCACTAGCAGAAACGCAAGTTAATCACGATTGCGTTCATAAACATGGATATCGCTTGGCTCGATCTGCTCGACCAAAGAGAATCCATGCCGCGCCGCTTCCGGCCAAACCCGTGGAAACACCAGGTAGCGATAGCCGCGCCGCCGCAGTGGCGGAAGATCAGGTGACAAGGTAATCTTATATGCATCAGGCGCGATGAGGCCAACGTTGATATTTCTGGGATCTTGGGGAAACAGAACAACAATGTTGGCGTAGCGATTGTACGTCACTCTGGCGCGGTCTTCCGGATCGAATTCGTGCATTAATTCCAGATCGGGCACAATCTTCGTTCCATTTAGGACCCGGGCGCCCGTTCCCTTCACCATTTGCGGGATGGTCGTGCTTTCGTAAACGATCCACCCGCTTTCGGGGTCAACCGCGCGCAGTTGATCAATCTTGTGAAATATGTGGGCCTGGAGCAACGGAGACAAACCGAGCATTACAGGATTGATGGTGCCGTTAAACATAAGCAGCGCGCTGAACGCAGCCATAAACCATCCCCGTGCGTGCTCCCAGAAAAACAGCGCGATAAGAAGTGCGTTGATTATCAAGATGCCGATCACCCACGTCTTGTCGGTGAATGGATTTACCTTCCAGAGTCCGGCGGCAAGACAAAGCCAAAACACAATTGCGGCCACGAAACGAGTCGGCCAGGTCAGAATTTCCTTTCGATAAGAATCGAAGAAAACGCAGCAGAGCAAGACATTGGCAAGACCGATTCCGAGCAAAAGGCGAGGCTCAGAAACAAAGGCAAGCAATGTTCCGCGAGCCAGCCACACTGGCAGCGGCGTTACTCCATAAATGCAGAAAAGGAAAATTGCGGAAACGAGTGCAATAATGAGCGGAGGAAAAGGAATGCCTTTCCAATATTTCGCGACAACCAAAACAAACACGACCGCTAACCAGAGTGGGTAGAAATTGCTCGCCTCGCAAATATTGGAGAAACCAGCAGGAACTCGCTTCTCGGATTCGAAAAACCCGACGACGCCGGAAAACAACTGGAACACCGAGAGCCCGCCCCCACGGCTGCGATCCACTCCCGGATAACTCGTTTGCGCAACAATCTGCAACGTCTCGTGCACACTCAACCAGAACGGCACGAGAATGAGGACGAGAGCGCCAAGCGCCGCACCAAGCATAATCAGACCCTGTCTGATCTGCCAATCGCCGGTCAGGCGACGTTGCAGCCAGATCCCGGTTACGACCGCAATTGAGAGATACAAGAGCGGAATCTGAAAACTGGGATACAAGCAGAGAACAAAATTCACCCCGAAGAAAACGAACCCGACCAGAGCAAAAGCCAGTTGCCAGCGAGACAATCTGGAAAAGAACCTCAAGGCAAACCCCATCGACATGGCCCAACATGCGATCATCTCCGGCAACATAGTGGGCGACGAAAACCACCATTGCACAAAGCTGGAAAAGAAGATCCATATGGTTCCAAACGCGACCACGACACGATTCTTGATGCCGATCTGCCGGAGTAGCCAAGCCGAAGCCAGTAAAAGCCCAAAGACTTTGCCGCACCAATAGAACGCAAAACCATGCTCGAAATCGAAAAGGAAGAAGCCCCAAAGCTGCGGACGAAACAGCGTTGTATAGTACGCCACCGGCACGCTCATTAATAGTGGCGAGCGACCAGCACCTAGGCTCGGATTTTCGATTGGAAATGGGGGAGACTGCCGAGCTTGCGACAACATCGACGGGGTTGTGACATTCCACTCGTCGATTCGAATCCCCTTCGGTTCGAACAAAACCAACCCCGAAGGCGGTCCAGGCTCACGCAGAACCCGTTGCCACCTGCCGACAGAGGATCCATTTAGTTTCAGGCCAACACCAAGACCGAACAGCACAATCGACAAGCAAAGGATGTAGCGAAACACTGGACGCTGTGATGCGTCACCTTTCATCATGAACTCATTTCCGTTGCCAGTTTACACTCGCTGCCTCCAGCGGTCGCTGATCTTATACTCGTTCAACCGTTGAGGAGGAAACCAAGAAAATTATGGAGAAGGCAAATCCCCTAGGATGTGAGAAACCCGATCGGACGAGCGAAGCGCCTCCGTGGGGGCGACGAGCCGCGCTGGTGCTGTTGTTCATTGTCGCGGCCGTGCTGCTAGGTTCGAACCTGGGAGCGAAGTACCTGTGGCAGGATGAGGCCGCAACGGCCGTGCTGGGTGCCCGCTTGATGAAGTTCGGCAAACCTCTCGCCTACGATGGCGTGAACCTGATTACGATGGACCATTTCGCTGGTGAGGACGCGAAGACCATTGATCAGCGAACTGGAGATCCAGAAATTGCGGTGCAGTACTACGCCGATCATGGGGATTTCAAGCACAATACGGCCTGGATTGGCCAACCCTGGGGTCAATTCTTAGCCGTGGGCGTTTCGCTGAAACTCTTCGGCCATAACACGGTGGCAGCGCGGTTGCCCTTTGCAGTTGCTGCCTTCCTCACAGTTGTTTTGCTCTACTGGTTTGTTCGCCGGGAGTTCAAAGATCCCTTACTCGGTTGGCTGACCGCCGCCATCCTATTGGCGAACGTGTTCTGGGTGATCCACAGCCGCCAGTGCCGCTACTACGCGCTGTCCAGTCTGTTCCTGCTCCTGACCCTGATCGCCTTCACTCGCTGGCAGAGAGGTCGCGCTTGGGGCGGACTACTTTTTGTGGTCACGGCCTGGTGTTGGTTTCAGGTGGACTTTGGGTCTTTCTTCCCCGGGTTGGCGATTCTGCTGCTGGCGGCAACTTGGGCTGCCTGGCCGCGCATACAGCGGGTGCTTTATGTGGGCGGGGTTCTTGGAATGGCCGTAGCGCCCTGGGTCTGGTACTATGAACTCGCCAACAGGATAAAGCCTGGCGCTGCTCCTTGGGTCGACAGATTTTTGCTGAACCTCTTTCATTTCAACCAATTTCTGATTCCGCTCTTGATGCTCCTGGCAGCCAGTGTGCTGCTCGCAATGCGATGGCGAAACCTTGATCCCATAGCTCGGCTGATCCTGTTCGTGACCTTGGCGCTGCTCCTAGCCGCTCTGGTGTGGGTGCCGGCGGTGGCCCCCTATGCCTTTCATCGGTACATCGTCCACCTAGCCCCCCTTGCCGCCCTGTGTGTTGCCTGGGTTCTGAGCGAAGTCACTGCATGGATTATACGGAATCGTCCTCGAGAGGAATGGCGGTGCCTGATTGCGGGGTCGTTGGCCGTCTTCGTTGTGGCCTGTCCGCTCCTTTCGACCCCGGTGGGGGCTCTGCTCCGGCGAGTGGTTCCCAGAACGTCCCCCCCAGGTGTGGTCATCAGGCCCGAATGGGCGGTACTGTACAAAGAGGTCTTCGCCCCGGACCCGGACCCGAACCGTCTGACCGTGGAGGCTCTAGCGCGCGTAGCTTCGGCAAAGGACGAGATCTTAACAAACTACGAGGACGCCCCGCTCATGTTCTACACCGACTATCGGATCCGGGGCGGTATCCCCTGTTTCCGCGTCGAGGATTCGAGCCGGGTGCCTCCCCGTTTCTTGGTCTATCGGCGAAGCGTCCGCTTCGTCCATACGGCTGTCTTTAACCGCGAAATCACGCGTTATCGTTGGCGACAGATTCGTTCCGATGTCCCGGATGTTCCTTGGGGCAACATCCCCGAACCGGAATTCCGTATCCGGGCGGATCCCTCCTCGGCACCACCAATCGTCTTTGCCGAGAATCTCGGCTCATTACGACCCGAGGATATGCACCGTTAGCGAGTCAGCCGCTGCGCGCAGCTCTTCCAGAGCAGTTTCGGCCTCCCGCAATGCCACGCCAAGGTTGGCCAGCACTTTGAAGCCAGATTGGCTCGCATGACGTTGGCTTTCACCCATGAAAATGTGTGGCGACCCTAACGGGATTATCCTTCCTGACGGAAGGCTCTGCGAGTTAGGCGCCTGCGGCGTAAAGGAGAGCGCTGACGCGCGGGCAGTCAAACCCGGGCTCGAATCCGCTGATGCGATCGCTTTTGCAAAACAAAAACGACCCTAACGGGATTCGAACCCGTGTTACGTATCGACGTGAGGAAGGTATTCCTTTCTACTCGCAGGCGAACATGTTAAAACAATGCTAGACACCAATGAACGTTATGCATTATCGTTATGCGAGTCATGGCCACCGTTCATCGCCAGCCGGGCAAACCATTTTGGTTCTGCGCTTTCTCAATCTTCGACGCGGAGACTGGCTCCAATAAACGCCTGTTTCGCTCAACGAAAACTCGCGATAAAAAGCGGGCGCTCGAAATCTGCCGGACATGGGACAAGGCCGCACGTCTCGGGCGCAAAGGCGAGCTGAGCAAAAGCGCATTGGAGGAAGCAAGCAGGCGGGCCATCGACGATGTCCGCGAAGCATCTGACCGCAACAGGATTGGCGAAACCTTTGCCCGCAAGATCGTTGAACGAGGGCTCACCGAGATCTACGAAAAAGCCAATCTCGAATCGCTCGAAAGGCAGAAAATCCGCGAATGGTGCCAGAATTGGCTACAGACGAAGTCGGTCAAGACCGAAAAGTCCACACA
>PNAR01000504.1 GCA_003169715.1 Acidobacteriaceae bacterium
CGGCGTTCGTGGCCGTTCCCGGTATCAGCTTCACATGGCGCATGAACTTGCCGGTGCCTTGCAACAAGCGGGCCGGATCCGGCAGCACTGCGCCTTGGAAAAATCCCACGTTTACGTGCGCCGTGAATAGGTTGACGTAGCCGAAGGCCGCATCTCCCAAACATGCAGTCGGACAGCCGTCGTGCAAAAGCTCACGGACTTCGTCTCCGCATTTTCGCATCACCTCAAACCACCGATGCGCGATGGCTCCGAGTTCACCTGCATGTTCTTTCATCCACGCATCGATGGCGGGATCGCGCTCGACAGCGCCGTTCAATCGAAACAGTTCCGTTCTCATCGACGTGAAGATTTATCTCCAAGACGGGAAACGCCCTCAGCGCGCACCGATTACTCCTTGCCCCAATGCACGTCCAAAGGGGGCAGACCCTCTGTACCAAACCGCGCATAGCATAATCTGTCGGCCATGAGTCCACCGGGCAATGGATTGGCCGCCCGCTCAACTCCTGTGTGTACGAACCCTAGTTTTTCAGCAATCCGGCGGCTGGCCTCATTCCCCTCTGAGTGCGTAAGGCCGACCCGGCACATGCCTAACGCACCAAAAGCATAGCGGAGCATCGCGTTCGTCGACTCTGTTGCAATATTCCGGCCTTGGGCGCTTCTACGAACCCAGAAGCCAGTGTCGCACTGGTGGGCTTTCCAGTCGATATCGTGGAACCCGCACCACACAACGGGTTCTCCAGTGGCGGTTTCAATGCCAAGTAGTTCTATTCCGTCCCGTTGAATAAAACTGGCTATCGCACGGCGGTTGCGCACCTCTAGCTGCTCGGAGGTGAACTGATCTAACTTCTCCGCCCACCACATCCATCTGTGAAGCTGGTCCCAAGTCTCTCTGATCGCGGCTAACGCGAACTCACCGTCACCCGGTTTCCGTGGCCGGATCATCAAACGCGGCGTGTGAATGGGCATCGGAACATCAATCAGAACTGGACTGTCCGCTGTCATATGGGTGTCCGGTTATCGCACCAAGACCCACGTACAGAAGATTGTTGGCCACTAGTCGCGTCAAGATGAGCAGCGGTAAACTCTAGTGCTTTCTCGGACGCGACGCCGGGAGGAGCGCTCAAGGCTGACGTTCTCATCGTCATAGCGTTTTGACAGCTACCTGCTGGTTCCAGGGTGCCACACTTTCCTCATACTCCATGGGATCGCCGAAGCCTTCGGTTTGGACGCCGAGTTGCCGTAGAGCGTCCAAGGCCATCAGTCGGCGATGCGCGTTGAATGTCATGATATGGGCGAAGACGCCGCCGTAGGTGAAGGTCTCCGCCGGCTCGCACAGAGCGTCGACGAACGTATCATCCCAGCCGGAGCGGTTTCGGATGTCACCGAGAATACAGCGCAGGTCGGCATCCGTCTTTTCGAGCCTTTGCAGCAGCGCTTGCGGGGAATGCTGCGATTTGGGAGGACCGTTCATATCCATATCGGTTCCGGACAGCGCGGCGGTCCAGACCTCCTTAGTGAAGATAATGTTTTCTAACAGCTGCCTCAGCGTCTTGTTCGACTCTCGCCAGGGCAGCATCTCTACGACCGTGGGCAGCGGCCGATCCAGTTGTTCCTCTGTCAAAGTACCCGCGTATTCCAGCAAACGCCGTGTGTGCCACGAGTCGTTGCCTGCAAAACGATCGAATAAATCCATGTCTCTTCCTCCTTTTGTGGATGAACCAGTTATTGTCGAACCAGCTGTTGGTGAAGCAGGACAAAAAAAGTGAATTTTGTTAGACGACGGCAAATGAAAGTGCGGATCGCGCATGCGCCGGTAGAGGCTGGGAGAAATCCGAAAAGCTTTTCGGAAAGCGCGAGTGAACGCCTCCAACGAACCGTAGTTGGCGTCCAGGGCAATGTCCGTGACCGGCATTTCGGCATGCCCCAATTGATATGCTGCTCTTTCCAACAGTAGCCGTCGTCGCATGGCTGCCGGAGTTTCTTCGACAACGGTTCGGAACAACCTGTGGAACTGTGTGCGGCTCTGATACGCTTGGCGCGCAAGATCTTGCGTTTTCGCCTGAGTGTCCAGCGAGTTCGCGACAATTGCAGAGAGGCGGTCTGCCGTGTCCTGACCATCCGATTTATTCATGCGTCCGCCTCATCTTGAACGAATCATAGACAAAGATGACTCGTCCCGCCTGATCGTACGTACCAATCTTCTACCCCAAGAGCCCAACCAGGGCGAATGGACACCTGGGGGCTCGACACCGCGCATGCACGATTATTCTCCACGAACGCCGTTGTGCTGACCGAACCGCCCAACTCCCGGTTGGTCGGCAAACCGAAGTAATCCTCGGACCCGGTTTGTTCGGTGGTCAGGTAGTCAACGCTATTTTGTCGGATCGGATTACTGGAAATTGGCCCCACCGTTATCGTGCCCGCGTTGACTGAATTCCAACGACTGAGTATTCTATGCATATGCGCACAAGCTCCGTTCTGGCAGTCCTGTGTTGTTGTACACGGGCACCGGTGTGTGGGTAGCGCAGTAGTTTTTCCGTAACCCACCCGCCGCACATCGGGTGGGTTTCTTTTTGCAAGGAACTGGCCCCGACGAGTTTCGGGCAAATCCGCATTTCCGCCCCGGTAATTTCCGGGAGATTAATTTTATGAGGAGAGAATGATGAGCACAGATACCGCAACGCCGACCGCCGTACCGCCAGCACTCCGCATCAATGACATCGCACCTGATTTCACGGCAGATACCACTCAAGGCAAGATTAACTTTCACGAATGGATCGGTGACGGATGGGCAATTTTGTTTTCCCATCCGAAAGATTTCACGCCCGTTTGCACAACCGAACTTGGAACCATGGCAGGCCTTCAGCCCGAATTCGCAAAGCGGAATACCAAGATCATTGGACTCAGCGTTGATCCCGTGAGCAGCCATAGCAAGTGGGCGGTTGATATCGAGGAAACCCAGGGTCACAAAGTGAATTACCCAATGATCGGCGATCCGGAGCTAAAAATAGCGAAGCTCTACGGCATGTTGCCGGCGTCAAGCGGAACCACTTCGGAAGGCCGCACTCCGAACGACAATGCGACCGTTCGCACCGTATTTGTGGTTGGCCCCGACAAAAAAATTAAACTTCAGCTCATCTATCCAATGAGCGCGGGCCGGAACTTCGACGAAGTGCTCCGCGTGCTTGATGCGTTACAGTTGACCACCAAGCATAAGGTCTCTACCCCAGCGAACTGGAAGCCCGGCGATGACGTGATCATTAGCGGCGCGGTTTCCAATGAAGAGGCGCAGAAGTTGTATCCCGCGGGATGGAAGACGCTAAAACCGTATCTGCGGGTGGTAGCTCAACCAAAGTAGTGCAGCTTGGATTTTCAAAGGTAGGCCGCCCCGAGTTTTTTCCCCAGTGGTGGGCGGCCTACTTCCTCACCTAATAATTGAGAAAAATCCTTGTCTAATGCCTTTGGTTGTTGGATTCAGCAAACCCGTTTCGAATGCAGGGAATCTAACCATTAGGTTAAACCTAGCTAGTCCGAGTTGCTAGCGTTTGCACCTGATGAGGCCACAATGGCCGAACGAGCTTGGAAGGTCGAGGATCCGTCGGCACGCAAGATTTTGAAGTTCTTGCAGCTAGCGCTTCAGGATTATCACCCGCGCGATTTCACGATCCAACTCTGGGATCGTACTGCGTGGCCCCCCGAAAAGAATCAGTTCCATCGTTTTACCTGGAAAATTAATAATCCAGGCGCCTTGAGGGGAGTGATTCTTTCACCTAACCGTCAGGTCTCCCTCGCTGAAGCGTACGTGCGCGGAGATTTCGATATTGAGGGCGATATCGAGGCTATATTTCCCCTCGCCGATTTCCTCATCAGTAAGCAGTGGAATTTCAAAGAGAAAGTGCGATTGGCAAGCATATTCGCGGATCTACCCGCGTCAACAATACCGCCCATCGTCAATGCCGAAGCTCACCTTCAGGGTCACCCACATTCGAGAAGCCGTGATCGGCAAGCGATTCGTTATCATTACGACGTTTCCAATGATTTCTATAAGCTGTGGCTCGACCAGAACATGGCCTACTCTTGCGCTTATTTTCAGAACGCCGACGAGGATATAGATTCTGCGCAATTGCGAAAGTTCGATTACATCTGCCGCAAACTTCGCCTCAAGGCGGGCGAGCGGCTTCTGGATATCGGCTGCGGGTGGGGCGGATTAATGTTATTCGCCGCGCGCAAATACGGCGTCCGAACAGTTGGTATTACCCTCAGCGAGCAGCAGTTGGAATTCGCCAAGGCTCGGATACTCAGCATGAGCATGTCGGATCAGTGCGAGGCTCGTCTGCTCGACTATCGCGATTTAGACGAACCTGGCGCCTATGACAAGCTCGTGAGCGTGGGGATGGTGGAACACGTCGGGGAGTCAAACCTGCTGGACTATTTTCGCCAGGCATTTCGCATGCTCCGTCCCGGCGGAGTTTTCCTGAACGTGGGAATCGGGAGAGCTGGAAATCGGCCAATAGAAAATGAACCGGCGTTTACGGACGTATATATTTTCCCCGATGGCGAACTCGTGAGCGCTGCCGCGATGCTTGCCAGTGCCGAACATGCGGGATTCGAGGTACGCGATCTGGAGAATCTGCGCGAACACTATTGCCTTAGCGTGAAGCACTGGCTCCGCCGCCTGGAAGCGCATGCCCAAGAGGCCGAAGCTATCGTCGGCGAAATCAAATATCGCATGTGGCGTTTGTACCTGGCGGGATCGGCCTACTACTTTCAAAAGGGATGGCTGGATTTGTATCAATCACTCCTGGTCAAGAATGAGAACGGCCGGAACCGTCTGCCGTTAACCCGGGAGGACTGGTATTGCGGAAGCGGTTTCCAAATTTCCGGCTGAAAAGATATCCGCGCAGGTTTGCAGACGCCCAGCTTCGCGGTATCTTAGTAGCATGCAACTTCGGGGATGTGGCACCGCTCTCGTAACTCCCTTCCGTCAAGATGGTTCTATTGACGAGGTTGCCCTGCGGAATCTGGTCGCGTGGCAGGTAGAATCCGGAATTGATTTTCTTGTCCCCTGCGGAACCACTGGCGAAACCCCCACCCTCTCACATGAGGAATGGTTGCGGGTTATCGAGATCACCGTCGAAACGGCTGCGGGACGCGTCCCAATCGTTGCGGGCGCAAGCTCGAACTCAACAACCGATGCTGTTGCGAAAGCGAAAGAGGTTTCTGCGAGACCGGGCGTGGATGCGATCCTCACCGCCTCTCCGTATTACAACAAGCCTACGCAAGAAGGCCAGTATCAGCATTTTCGCGCCATTTCCGAGGCCGCCAATAAGCCGATCATTCTTTATAACGTCCCCAGCCGCACCGGTGCGAATATTGAGCCCACGACTCTGGCCAGGTTGGCTGAATTGCCCAACATTGCAGGCGTGAAAGAAGCCAGCGGCGATATGACTCAAGTTGCCGAGATGTGCAATCTGGTGCCCGACAACTTTCTGGTTTTCTCCGGTGACGACGCCCTTACGCTGCCCGTGATTTCCCTCGGCGGCGTGGGGATTATTTCCGTGGCCTCGAATGAGATCCCGCGCGAGATGGCGCAGATTGCTCGATTCGCACTCAATAACGAGTGGGGGGAAGCACGGGGCATTCATCGAAAGTATTTGCCGCTGATGCGGGCTAACTTCATCGAATCCAACCCCTCGCCCGTAAAAGCAGTCCTGGCAATGATGGGAAAAATCGAAGAAGTTTACCGCCTGCCGATTGTCCCGATGCGGCGGGAGACGCGCGCCAAGTTACAGAAAATCGCTGCTGATGCGGGCCTACTTCCAAAAAAGGCAACTGAAAAGCCCGACCCCGTAAACTTTTACATTTACGAAAATTGGAGTGCTGGCCCGCACAAGATTGTTCTGCATCGGTCGAACTGTAATCAATGCAATCCCAATGGTCACGCTTCGGGAGAAGCGTCCAATCATTCGCGCTGGCATGGTCCCTTCTATTCGGCGGAGGAAGCCCGCGAGGCCGCGCGTGTCATTCCTTCGGTACTGATTCGCAGCGAATGTAAGTGTATTTGAACCCGCTGTCATCCTGAGCGGAGGAAGTCCATTCGCTTCGCGAATGGGCTTGCGAAGTCGAAGGATCCCTCTTCCGATTCAGTGTTAGCTCGATGGGATCTCCGCGATGGCAGCCGAGTTCATCGTGATATAGGTTTATACTTCCTCCTCATGCAATCTCTTCAATCTTCGATCGAACACCTGGCGTCGCTTCCTGAGGTAGAACGCGAGTCCGATGCCCGGCAAATTTTCATGGATTTCCGCGACGCGCTCACCGAGGGCAGAATTCGCGCCGCGGAAAAAATTGATGGGCAATGGAAAGTAAATATCTGGGTGAAGCAGGGAATTCTGCTGGGATTCCGTCTTGGAGAACTCAGCAAGATGGGTAAAGACGTGAGCCTCTCGTTCGTGGATAAGGACACATTCCCTGCGCGGCGATTCACTGTCAGAGATCGCGTGCGAATCGTGCCCGGCGGTTCCTCGGTTCGATTAGGGGCCTATGTCGCGCCTACGGTGATTTGCATGCCGCCTATGTTCATCAATGTTGGAGCGTATGTGGATGAAGGCACCATGGTGGACTCGCACGCTCTCGTCGGTTCCTGCGCGCAAATCGGTAAACGAGTCCACTTGAGTGCAGCCGCGCAGATCGGCGGTGTTCTCGAACCGATCAGTGCTGTTCCCGTAGTCATCGAGGATGATGTACTGGTCGGCGGAAACTGCGGAGTTTATGAAGGCACGCTCGTTCGTACCCGGGCAGTCCTGGGTGCGGGAACAATCCTGACACGTTCGACCCCGATTTATGATATTGTGCGCGGTGAAATATACCGGGCAACGGATGAGAAAGGGCTGGAAGTTCCTGAAAATGCGGTGGTTGTGCCCGGCTCGCGGGCAGTAAAGAAGGGCCATGCGGCGGATTGGGACTTGTCTTTATACGCCCCCGTAATTGTAAAATATAGAGATGAAAAGACGGATCGAGGTACGGAACTGGAGGATTGGCTGCGCTAGATGCGTTTCTATATTGATGTCCTATACAACAGAAAGTCTTGAATCTCCCGTCTAACTCGTGGCGTGATGATATGAAAGCCAAGTCGGTGCAATCCGTGTGCAAGCTTGCGGTGATGGTATCTGCGCTATTCCTCATGTGCACACAGATCGGGGTCGCACAAAGCTCGCCTGGCTCAGCCATCCAATTAGTGCGCGAGGCGGTCCGAAATGAGATCAGCAGCGGCCATAGCGGTCCGAATTTCATGTTTCGAGAAGTCAGCCAGGGATCGGACGGCTCCAAGACTAAGCTCCTCATCGAAACGCGGGACGCAATGGCAGGTTTATTGATTGCGACCGATGGGCATCCTCTCACTGCGGAGCAGCGGCAAGCCGAAGAGAAGCGACTACAGCATCTCGTAAATGATCCGGACGATTTAGAGAAGAAGTGCAAGCGCGAAAAAGAAGACGCCGAGCGAACCGAAAAAATTATGGGCGCGTTTCCCGAAGCCTTCCTATATGAAGAAGAAGGGACCGCTTCTGGCGAGGAAGGTCTTGGCGCACCCGGCGATCCATTGGTGCGCTTAAAATTCTGGCCCAATCCCAAGTATTCGCCGCCCTCCCACGTCGAACAAATTCTGACCGGTCTTCAAGGGACCCTGCTCATTGACAGCAGACAGCATCGCATCGCGAAGATTGATGGCACTTTGGTGAAGGAAGTTGGATTTGGCTGGGGGATATTGGGGCACCTTGATCGTGGAGGCCATTTTATCGTCCAGCAGGGAGATATGGGCGGAGGACATTGGGAAATCACGCGCATGGATCTCTCATTCACCGGCAAGGTCCTCCTTTTTAAGACCCTGAACATTAAAGACAAGGAAGTTTACAGCGATTTTCAACCCGCCCCGCGCGGCCTGACATTCGCCCAAGGCGTGGAATTATTGAAAAAGCATGAAGCGTTAATCGCACAAAACCAACCGCCCGAAACTAGAAAGCAATAGTTGTCTTGCACCTTAGTAGAGACGCAGCTTGCTGCGACTAAATGCGGCAAGACGAACCGAGACGTAGCAAGCTACGTCTCTAAGACTATTTTGTGCCGAGTCCAAACACCTCTTTCCGAACCGTCAATTTTTCGATCAAATCTTCTCTTACCGTGTATCCGGTGCCGGGCTCATCGGAAATCTGAATCGTTCCGCGTGGCGTAACTTCGATTTCGGGATCAATAACGTCCTCTTTCCAATAGCGCTTCGACGCTGAAACATCTCCCGGTAACTTGAAATTTGCCAACGTGGACAAAGCAATATTGTGGCTGCGCCCGATTCCAGATTCCAGCATCCCACCACACCACACTGGAATGTTTTTCGATGCGCAAACATCGTGAACTTCGATTGCCTCTGAGAAGCCGCCGACCCGGCCAACTTTAATATTTATGATCCGGCAGGCGCCGGTTTCGATTGCCTCTTCTGCATCGCGAGCATGGTGAATGGACTCGTCCAGACAAATCGCGGTCTTCAGTTGGCGCTGTAATTCGGCGTGGAAGTAAATATCGTCATCCCAGAGCGGCTGCTCGATCATAAGCAGATTGAATTGATCGAACTTGCGAAGGTGATCAATATCGTTCAGCGTGTACGCCGAGTTGGCATCACAACTGAGCGTAATCCGCGGCCACCGGGCGCGGATCTTTTCCAATACGCTTAGATCCCAACCCGGCTTAACTTTGATTTTGATTCGTTGATAACCCACAGCCAGTTCGATCTCAATTTTATCGAGAAGTTGTTCGATTGAATCCTGGATGCCGATAGAAACTCCGCATGGAATTTCGCGAAGCGTGCCCCCCAGTAATTTCCACAAAGGGATTTGCTTCTGCTTCGCTTCCGCATCCCAAAGCGCGTTTTCCACGGCGGCTTTCGCCATGCGGTGGCCGCGAATTCTCGCCATCAAGGGTACGCAGTCGCTCGCCGACGCCATCTGCCGGCCCAGTATTGCCGGAGCCAAATATTGTCGGGTCGTCGCCCAAGCCGTCTCCGACCATTCCGAGCTATAGAAAGGGCCATCGTCGGCGACACACTCTCCCCAGCCAATCACGCCATCGCAATGCGCAGTCACGAGAATAATGCGCCGGTTCGAAACGCGCCCAAAGCTCGTCTCAAAAAAATGAACGAGAGGTATCTGGATTTCCCGAAGCGTGATGGCTTCAACTTTCATGTTTTAGCATTCTAAAAAATCACGTAGGGACAGCCGCCCCCGGCTGTCCAGTTGAGCGAAGCTCAACAGATTGTATGGAAAAAGATAGAAGGATGCGTTGGGAAGTTCTGTCCTTGAGATTCTATTTGCAAAATTCGCCGCGGAGCTTTGCTCGCGTGGACAGCCGAGGGCGGCTGTCCCTACGTGTGCGATTCTGATTTCTTGGCATGTTGCCATTGCGATTCCAACTCTGCAAGCGTTGCCTTCTCCAGACTCTTGCCGCCAGCACGCAGTTGTTGTTCGATCCACTGGAAGCGCCGCCTGAATTTTCGATTTGTCTTCTTCAGGGCCGATTCGGGATCAACCGACAGATGCCTCGCGAGATTCACGAGAACGAAGAAGAGATCGCCTACTTCCTCTTCAACGCGTGCATTTTTCTTTTCGGCCGACTGACCCAATTCCTCGTTGAGTTCTTGAATTTCTTCTTGCAGCTTCTCGAATAATCCCCCGATGTCAGGCCAATCAAATCCGACTTTGGAAGCTCGCGAACTCAGTTTCTGCGCTTCGAGCAAAGCTGGCATGGCGGAAGAAACTCCATCGAGCAACGATGCCGTGTTTTCGCTAGCGAAATTGGCAGGCTCCTTTTCGAGCTTCTCTTTCTTCTTAATCGCGTCCCAATTCCTCAAAACATCGGACGATGTATCCGCTCTAACATCTCCGAACACATGAGGGTGGCGATTCACCAGTTTGTCAGAAAGACGCTCCAGTACGTCATCAATGGAAAACTTGCCCTCCTCATTCGCCATCTGTGAATAGAAGAGAATCTGAAGCAGCAGGTCGCCAAGCTCTCCAGGCAATTCCTGCCAGTCCCGGTTATCAATCGCCTCCAGAACTTCATAGGTTTCTTCCACCGTATATGGCTTGATGGAATCGAAGGTCTGCTCACGATCCCACGGGCACCCTCCGGGGCCGCGAAGGCGAGCCATAATTGCAGCTGCCCGCTGGAAACGCTCTCCTGTGGTTGGCATGAGTGGAACCAATTTAAATCAAGCGTGGGGTTCGGACAAACGACCTGGAGTTCGGGTAGTGGGTCAGTTTGCTTAGATAGCAGAAAAACGATCAACCACGAAGGCCACGAAGTTGCGCGAAGGAAACCGTCGAAACTGGCCTCGTGACCCTTCGTGTCCTCCCATGAATAAATGTCTACTCGATTATGGTTGGGCTGGGTTGGGCAGCCAGGGTGAAGCTGGGTTTCATTCCCGTCTCTCCTCTTTTTTTTCTTTATCTTCTGGAGCAGACGCATCTCTCAGGCGGTCACCAAACTCCCATGCAAGCTCGTACCGGCCTCACGGTGACGCTTCGATCGCAGGTCTGACTAATCTTCGTGTCCAGGTCGTACCGCCCCATTGCACTTCCCAGCCTGTAACCTGCCTGCTGCAGAAATCTTCCCCTGGAGCTTACCGCCTCGGAACCGTTATTATTCATGCTATCTTCGTGGTTGATTGTTTTTCGCAATTTGACCCGATACCCCAGGGTGCCACTACCTGCTCCCGGGTTACGACGTGAGTTTGGATTGAAACTGACCCACTAGCGGAGCGTGGCATCAATCGTGCCTATGGATTACACAATCCTCTCGCAGACCCCCTCAGCGGAGAGGAATTTGAGCCCTCCTCCTACTGTGTGTTTATGAGCCCGGCCGACACCGGGCTCTTCGTTTTTTGTGAGAAGCTTTCCGCGTATCGTTCCCGAAGAAGCAAAAAGTCCGGATGTCGCCGAGGAAGGAAGCGCACCGCTTCAGAAGTCACGAAACCACCGTGGTTCCAGGTCTTTGAAGGGGAGCGGCTTCTGCCGCGCCGTAGGTTCCTCTGAACTGTCATCGGCGCGGCTGGAAGCCGCGCCCTTTCAAAGCTATTCGCCCCACCGCAGCGTTTCGCAGTCTGTTCGGGCCTTGGCGGATCTCGAAAAACAAGCGGTTGGGCCTCGAAAATGGGTCGTCCCGACCTCTTATGGGCCTGCCGACGGTTCGGCACGCTGCCATCTATTCGGCTTTGAGGAAAATTCCAGCCAGCGGTGGAAGGGTTAAAGTAAGCGTGTAGGGACGCCCATGGAGAGGCTCGGGCTCTGCCTGTTTGCCTCCCATATTGCCCCATCCAGTTCCGCCATATTCCTGCCCGTCGCTATTGAGAAGCTCCCGCCAAAATCCGCCAGAGGGAACGCCTAACCGGTACGGCTGCCTTGGTACAGGAGTGAAGTTGAACACAGCCAGAATCGTATCTTTCGGCGACTCACCCTTGCGTAATAGTGAAAGCACGCTGGACGCGTTATCGTTGGAGTCCACCCATTCAAATCCGGCGGGATCGCTGTCAAAAACATGCATGGCAGGTTCGCTCT
>PNAR01000488.1 GCA_003169715.1 Acidobacteriaceae bacterium
ATGCCGCACAAGGCCGAGGCGATCGTTGATTCCGTGAGTCTGGATATTTTCCACCCGCCCCGCAAGGATTGGATCGAAAAGACTGACGGATACCTTCGGCTAAAAAAGTAAATTCCCATGGAGATTAAAATTCGGCAGTGGATCAGTTTCAATCCAAACTCACTTCGTAACCCGGAGCAGGTAGTGGCATCCTGGGTATTGGGTCAAGTTGCGAAACCAATCAACCACCAAGGACACGAAGGGTCACGAAGGCCAGTTTCGACGGTTTCCTTCGTGTAACTTCGTGTCCTTCTTGGTTGATTGTTTTTCTGCTACCTCGGCAAACTGACCCACTACCCGAAATCCCAAGGTTGGAATATTCCTCACACCTGGGATACCAAATGCGAAATCTACAACTGGGCGCGCAACATGCTGATCACGTCGTCGGAAGTGATCACGCCGATTAATTTCTTGTGATGGTTTACCACCGGCATGGTAACCAGGTTGTACTTGTCGAACAATTCCGCTACTTCTTTTTCGCGGGCCTTTTCGGTGCATGAAATCAGCGGTTCCTGGGTTAGGGAAAGCAATGGAGTATCCGGCGAGGCTAATACCAATTTTGCGAGAGGCACGGCGCCCGCAAGGGTTCCGCTGGAATCAGTCAGGTAAATCGTGCTGACAGTTTCTACTCCTCCCTCGAATCGGCGCAACGTTTCCACGGCATCGTGGGCGGTTGCGTTCAGGTCCAGCGACAGGTAATCGGTATTCATGCGGCCCGCAGCTGTGTTTTCGCCGAACTCCAGGAGTTCGACCATTTCCTTGCGCTCTTCAGGCGCCATTTCCTGAAGAATGTCGGAGCTGTGCTGCTCGGTCAGGTCGGCCAGCAGATCGGCGGCGGCGTCCGGATCCATTTCCTCAACAATCTCGGCGGCGCGTTCGGATTCCAGCGATTCAACAATTGATTTTTGGACCTTGGGATGAATTTCCTCCAACGCCTCGGCGGCTAGACCCTCGTCCAGAGTTTCGAAGACGGCCGACCGTTCGCTCGGGGCAAGTTCTTCGATAATGTCGGCAATGTCGGCGGGATGCAGTTTGGCGAGCCGCTCATTTGAAATTTTCAGCTTGACGCGGCGGGCCGGGTCGGTTTCGACCACGTCCACGAATTCCCATGGAATGCTCCGGGCCGGAATCCGCGAAAGCAGCGTCCGCAGCGCGCCTGCGGGCACCACACCCTTCAACAGGCGGCGAATCGCTCCACGCGCGCCCACATCCACGGAACCAACTTTCAGGATCGGATGTTCGCAGTGTGGCTCCTGATGCATATCAACGTCGTTGACACGCACAACTTTCCGTCCGAAGACATCAATAATTTGTTGATCAAGCAGATCGCGGGCAAGGAACAAACCTTCGGATCCATCCGATAGCGGCCACGATGCGGCGGTGGTTGCAGCGCGAATTTCGCCGTTGATTCCGGAAACCGCTGTGAAGGGCAGAATGCGATCGCCCGATTTGGTTCGAACAATCATGAGCGAAACATGATTGCGGTCTTCCTGCGGTTGCAGGGCCATTTCGTGGACACGCCCGCATCGCGCCCCCGTCGTGTCGAATACCGGAAGCCCCAACATCTCGGTGAGGGCAAGCGTAGTCACTGAATTGAGAATCATCTGAGATCAAGAAGGTGTCAATAGAAAAGCGGAGAACTCGTGATCTTTAGGAGATGATTCTTAAAATATGAGGGCGTAATTGCCAGCTTGCGAGGGGTCTCGCTTGCAGCTGAAATTCTGTGAACCCTGGTGGCTGGCCCAACCTTTACGTTTTGTTTTGTAAAAGTGCGACGGCGATGTCTGGGGGCCGCACCTTTCCTTTCCTGGCAAGAGTAGAGTGAGTTAAAGATGAAATCCCGATAAAAGGGCGTAATCTTTCTGCTGAATGGCTGTTACCGGAGAATGTCCTAAGTGCGAAAGAAAACCTTGCTGAGGTCGGCACTCGCCGTCCTATCTCTTCTGATATTGGTCCTTCTCACAGGCGCGGTTTATCAATTCACCGAGAGTGAGGTGGATATTCATAAACATCCCGCCCCCGGCCGACTCGTAGACGTAGGAGGCTACCGGCTACATCTTCTTTGCTCGGGCCATGGCTCTCCGACGGTTATCTTTGAGGCCGGGATAGCGGATGATTCACTTACGTGGTCTGCGGTTCAGCCCGCAATTGCAGAGACAACACGCGCTTGCAGCTATGACCGTGCAGGTTATGGGTGGAGTGACCCTAGTCCTAGAACCCGTGACGCCAAGACGAGCGCCGAAGAGTTGCATACCCTCCTGCAGAACGCGGACGTTAGCGGCCCCTTTATTCTCGTTGGACATTCTCTTGGTGGCATGTATGTCCGCGAATATGCTGCACTATATCGTCCCGAAGTCGCCGGAATGGTTTTGGTCGATGCTTCCTCTCCCTTTCAGTACAAGCGCATGAACCCGACGATCACGCGAGTTAACGAGGAATTCCTTCGAAAGCTGGGCTACTTTGAGGACACGATGCCTTTCGGTTGGCCTCGCCTCAGCGGCTGGTGCAATCACTGGCCAGCTGCTGAGCGGGACCAGCGGCGCACTACCGAATGCCGCCTCAGGCCATGGATTACACACATGCAGGAATATAAGGCGTTCGATGAGGATTCCACAGAGGTCCTGCAGGCAGACTCTCTTGGGAACATGCCCCTGATTGTCTTAACCGAAGGAGCAGCTACGACCAATGATCCGCTGAACTCGTTTGGAGCTATGCAGAAAGAGCTTGTGCATCTCTCCACACAAGGATCTCAGGTGTTTGTTGAAGGGGGACACATGATTCAGGTCGATCATCCTCACCCTGTTATCAATGCAGTCCTGAAGGTCATTGCCGAAGTACGACGTTTGCCTTCGCAATCAAAGTTTTAATTAACTGCGATCGTCCGAGGAAATCTGTGAAACCAGTTCTAATCCTTCTCATAGCAACTTCGCTATTTGCGCAAGCCCCAATGATCCCAATAAATCTAAGCCTGATGCCGATGCCGTCCACTGTGCAGATGGGATATGGCAAGTTGCGAATTGATCCATCTTTTTCGGTAGGAATCTCCGGCCAACCTGATCCTCTATTGCAACGCGCGGTGGACCGCTTTCTTGAAGACCTTCGCCGCCGGGCCGGCATGCTTCCTCTCGACATGAAAATTACCGCCGCGTCTGACGCGGTTCTTGTAGTCCATGCCGATCACGACGCGAAAGCCGTGCTCGAATTGGGAGATGACGAGTCTTACACCCTCGAAATCACACCTTCAGGCGCCAAGCTCGACGCCCCTACGACGTTGGGCGCAATGCACGGATTGCAAACATTCTTGCAGTTGGTCGAAACCGGACCGGATGGCTTTGATGTTCCAGCCATATCCATTCAAGATCAGCCCCGCTTTCCATGGCGCGGATTAATGATTGATGTGAGCCGCCACTTTATTCCGGTCACCATTCTCAAACGCAATCTGGATGGTATGGCGGCAGTCAAGCTCAACGTATTTCACTGGCACCTTTCCGATAATCAGGGCTTTCGCGTTGAAAGCAAGAAGTTCCCCAAGCTTCAGGAAATGGGATCGGACGGTTTTTACTACACGCAGGATGAAGTCAAAGACTTAATCGCCTATGCGCGGGATCGCGGTATCCGTGTCGTGCCAGAATTTGACATGCCTGGACACAGCACGGCATGGTTTGTGGGCTATCCGGAACTCGCCAGCGCGCCGGGTCCATATTCGATTGAGCGTAAGTGGGGGGTGTTTGATCCCGCCATGGATCCCACCTCGGAACATACGTACAAGTTCTTGGATGAATTCATTGGCGAGATGGCGAAACTGTTTCCCGACCAGTTCTTTCACGTCGGCGGAGACGAAGTAAATGGAAAGCAGTGGGATGCAAATCCCAAGATTCAGGCATTCATGCACGCCCACGGTTTGAAAAATAATGCGGATTTGCAGGCTTACTTCAATACACGAATTCAGAAAATTGTTGCGAAGCACGGAAAGACCATGGAAGGGTGGGACGAGATTCTGCGTCCCGATTTGCCCAAGAATATTGTGATTCAATCATGGCGCGGCCAATCTTCGTTGGCAGACGCGGCAAAACATGGTTATCGCGGACTGGTCTCCTCGGGTTACTACCTCGATCTGGGTCAATCGGCCGAGCAGCATTATGCCGTGGATCCTTTAGGGGATGGCGCGGCCGAACTGACTCCGCAGCAGAAGCAGCAAATTCTCGGCGGCGAAGCCTGCATGTGG
>PNAR01000310.1:0-5931 GCA_003169715.1 Acidobacteriaceae bacterium
CCAATTTTCATCTTGATATCGATTCCATTGAATAGACATTTTTTTGACTGTCGGGAAATGCCAACAAAAACTATTGTCCCGCTAAGTAGGACGCCATAAATGACCGGGGTTTCCATCCCCATTCTCCATCGCTAACCCCCGGCGAAGGGACTTCGACGAGCGCTTGCAGTCTTGAGTACTTTGCCTTCGACACGGGCCTGGTTTAGTTTTGCCCGGCGACGCCCGGCTCGCGTGCGATAAAACTCCAGGTCGCGATACATATCGCATCCCGCGCAAGTAGAATTCAGGCTACTCGCGGCGAAGCTCGACCGGAGCTTGCGAACCGCCTCTCCAGCCCAAATCTCCGCCAGGTGCGATCTCATAATGTTACCGATACCCAGGTCCTTGGTCGCGTCCATGGCCGCTACGCAACTACAGCCCATGACCGTGCCATCTGGAAGCACCATAGGCCCGTTGTATGTGTTCACGCAGGCCTCGGGACGAGAGTTTACTACGCGCAGTTTCATGGATGAGGGCAGTATCTCCCGTGTAATCCGGCCATTGGCCGAGGTGAATGACCATGTGAAATCGAGCTGAGGTTTGTGCGCCAGAATCGGCTGAAAGTCAGGGTCGGCCATCACCGCATCGAGCGGACGGTCAGGCCGGAGCGCAATGGTGATTGCCACCGGCGACCCCAGCGCGCTATTCCGTTCAACCAGTTCGGTCACGTTGCGGCGCATGCGTTGGTAGGAAGCGTTGCGATAGACGCGCCGATACATCTCCGCGTCGAACCCAGCGGTGCTGATATTCAGGGCATTTATTCCGGATTGCAGCACCGCTTCCACACCGAACTTATCCAACAGAATGCAGTTGGTAGTCAGCCAAATGCGATCTACTTGCGGAAGAGACCGCAAATAACGGACCCGCTCCAAAAACTTAGGATCAATGAGGGCATCACCCACAATCGGAGTGAGGCCAACGGATCCGCCGCCGATGGCAACATAATCGCTCACCGCTTTTTGGAAGACTTCGTCCGGCATGAACTGCACCTCCCGCTCCTGAAATTGGTATGGGCAGAAGACACAGTCGGCGTTGCAGAGGTTGGTCAACTCCAGATGCAGTTCAAATGGCCGAGCCGCCATTGAGGCCAGAGTGTCGCTGAGAGGATACAGCCGTCCTGCGCAGGCGTCCGCTTTCCTCCACAGAACGCGGACCACCTTTTCCAGGAACAGCCGATTAAACTCTGGCATGATGTTGCGAGGATAATAGCAATAGTGATTAGGCCGGACAACACAATAGGGGCGAATGTGCGCCTTATCCATCTGTGCTGTATCGGTTCTATCGCGCGTCATGGCGCAAGCGTACAGCTTCATTCGTGGGCGAATGTCCGGTTGTGGGACTGAAATACCTTGTCGTGCGCTACGGCGCGGGTCTGTGTTGGGACTAGACAGTCTTTTGGCTTGAGTGGGGATTTTGGCCTCCCTCATTTGCGGAATCCGGAGAAAAACGGTCTCCTCGCGAAGCATCTTCCTCGAGCCTGGTTGTGCTTACCGCCTGCGGATTTGTGGCGATCTGATCTTTCATCGCTGGGTCTGTGATCGCTGGGTCTGTGATGGCTGGGTTTGTATGCAGTTGGCGCACGTTGATGGTGGCAGTTTGTAATCCGTACAGGAGCACGCTGGCGGTTTTGTGGTCTATTTCTCCGGCGAGCAGCTGGCGCAGCACCTGCATGATGGATATCTGGATGGCCTTGGCATTTCCGAGAGCAGCCACGTCAAGCGAGGGCTTCTTGCGGGTAGCGCGATCGGCGTTCAGGATAACGCCCTCCTCATGCCAGCGATGGTGATGGAAACAGAAGCGGTGTCCGCGCATGGCAGGCGATCCGCACGGGACGCCGTCGGCCTTCATGTACCCGCATCCGGGTGCGATATTCACTGGCCGATATTCACTCGCCGATATTCACTCAACCCAGCCCTCCCCTTATATGCCGCGGTATTTTGGAATCATAGAGTTAGGCACGATTCGTGACATTGATCTATTAGGATGATCGCGTTGCGGGTAAAATCTTGATTCCCAGATGTTTACAGACATCCTCTTAACCCTCACGCGAAGTTGCTAGTGTCAGTTATGACCGGGATGGAAAACGAGGTCAAACGCGGAAGTGCATGTGCTGGCGGAGCCGGTGCCCCGTTCAAGCTTCGCTTTAGTGGGGATTTTGACGTTTCACTTTCTCCAAACTTATGTGTGCCAGCTCCGCCTTCCATAGTCATTCCGTCTATAACAGCGACGGCTTTGTCAAGACGAACGACGGCGCGGGCGCTTTTGATTTTAAAGAGGCGCCATTTCGCTCTCCCTGGGATTCTGACTTCGCATGCTGACCAAGGCTCGTGCTCTTTCCGAATCCCGCGATGGAAGCTCAGCTCCACCACCCATCTATGCGGCCTACCCGCTGCGGGCGGCCATGATTCACGCTACCTACTTTGCAATTACCGTTTCTCGCCAGCTGTCCATGGGAAAAGGGTAGACTCCCTATTCCATTGAAGAAATTGATTTTATCGCCGCCTTCGTAGCTCCCTACAACGCTTGGTATCTGATTCCAGTGGAATCACTTGGCAAGAGCAAAATTATCCGCCTATATCCGGCAGACAAAGAGCTTAAGCGCGCCGGCGGCTTCTATGAACAATACCGCGAAGCCTGGCACTTGATGAAGGAGGGATGACGCGGGGAAATTACAAGGGGACCTTTCTTGGGGTGCCCCAGGTCTCGCCGCATTTGCGAGACCTGGGAAGAGAGACCATCCATGTTCGTATGTCACAGACTTTTTTCTCTGCGTTAGTACTCTTGGCTCATGCCTCAGGCTTTGCACCGGTTCTACGGCGCCGGGGATCTGCATTTTGTGACCTTCAGTTGCTACCAACGCCACCCATTGCTCGGAAGCGAGGTCCGTCGCGATTTACTGCTGCGAATTCTTGAGCGAGTGCGCCGTCGCTATCGTTTCGTAGTCCTGGGCTACGTAGTGATGCCGGAACATGTTCATTTGCTAACGAGCGAACCGCAGCGGGAGACGCTTTCTACCGTCATACAAGCATTGAAACTCGGGTTCGTGCGCAGCTTATACGGGTCCCGTGACAATCTGATTCCCAGGTCTCGCAAAGGCGGCGAGACCTGGGGCACCCAGTTGATTTCTGAGCGGTTCTGGCAGGTTCGCTTTTACGACTTCAACGTTTGGACAGAGCGCAAGCGCATCGAGAAGCTTCGTTACATCCATCGCAACCCAGTGAAGCGCGGACTGGTTGGTTCGCCCGAGAAGTGGCGCTGGAGCAGCTTTCATTGGTATTTAGCTGGCGAGGTTGGTCCGGTTCGCATCAACGATACTGAGATTTTGGTGATGAAGACGCGCCCGGACGCAGCGTGATAAATACGTGGGTACACCTGTCTCACATGGGGTGCCCCAGGTCTCCCGGCTTTTGCGAGACCTGAGAGGGGCGGAACGCAAGGCTACCAGCCTCTGGTTTGCAGCATGTTGGCCTGGTCCATCGCGGCGACGGCCAGACCTTTCATTCCCGTCAAATCGGCGCTGACTTCAAGTAACACTTTAGGGTCGTTAAAGTGGGTCGCGGCTTGCACTATGGCCTTGGCGCGAAGAGAAGCCTCGGCGGGATCGGCAAAGGTCGTCGAATCTTTCATGAAAATTCCGGAACCTACAAACACTGCCTCTGCGCCGAGCTGCATGACCAGCGAAGCATCGGCTGGCGTAGCGATGCCTCCGGCGGAAAAGTTTGGCACGGGAAGCTTCCCTTCTTTGGCGACCAGTTTTATCAGTTCATAAGGGGCGCCATGTTCTTTTGCTTTGGCATAGAGTTCCTCTTCGCCGAGCACGGTGAGGATCTTCATTTCCTGCACAATTTGACGAATATGTTTCACGGCGTGGACAACGTCGCCAGTGCCGGCTTCGCCTTTAGTGCGAATCATAGCGGCGCCTTCCGCGATCCGCCGCAGAGCTTCGCCGAGGTTACGTGCGCCGCACACAAATGGCACGGTGAAGTCATGTTTGTTGACATGATGGGCTTCGTCCGCCGGGGTCAGCACTTCGGATTCATCTATGTAATCCACACCGAGTTCTTGCAAAATCTGCGCCTCGGCGAAATGTCCGATGCGGCATTTGGCCATCACTGGAATAGACACGGCAGCCATAATCTCGCGAATCCTTTTCGGGGACGCCATGCGCGCGACGCCGCCCTCAGCGCGAATCTGCGCCGGAACGCGTTCGAGAGCCATGACCGCAACCGCGCCCGCTTGTTCGGCGATGGTAGCTTGCTCGGCGTTCGTGACGTCCATGATGACGCCACCTTTTAACATTTCGGCGAGGCCGGTCTTCAGGCGAAGACTGGTGGAATTACCATTGTTTTGAGACATGCTGTGACTCTTTTCTCGATTCCAATATTTTACAGCATAAGACGCTGGGACACTTCGGATCTCGTGTAGAGACGCAGCTTGCTGCGTCTTGGTACGAACGCTATGTCTTTGACGGGCCAGCTGCCTCAAACAGACGCTGGGGCTGTTCGCCGATTAAGCAGGCACCGGGAAAACTCGAGCTAAACTCAGTTTCCCGGTCGGTATTCACGATGTAAGGGCCATTCTCAAGCGTTAGTGGGCCATCACCGCTCCGCCTTTTTTCGCTTTTTTCATCAGGAAAATGAGTGGAGACATCACCACAAACATAGCAGCCAGAAAACGGAACACATCATTGTAGGAGAGCATGGTGGCCTGTCGGACGACGATTCCCCAGATTGCTTCATAAGCCTGCTTGGTTGCCGTACCAGGGCTGCCTCCCCGCGACAGAAAAAATGCGGTCATCCGCTTAATCATCTGTTGCGTCTGTGGGCTGGTCGAAGTGACATGTTGAGCCAGTATGTTGATATGCATTTGCTGCTTGCGCACCTGCAAAGTTTCTACCATGGAAATTCCGATGCTCGCGCCGACGTTTCGCATAAGATTAAAAATGCTGGTGGCATTTCCCATGCGCTCTTTGGGGACGGGATCGTTCGTCACAGTTGTGAGGGGCACGAAAATCAATCCCAGTCCAGCGCCTTGCATCATGAGCGGCCACCAGAAATTCCAGAAACCGACATCCAGGCTGAACTGGGAAATGCGGTACATGGCGAAGGCAGTGCCCAGAAAGCCGAATCCCAATAACTTTCTTGAATCCACTTTGCCAACAAGAAAACCAACTACGGGCATGAACAGAAATGAAGCAAAGCCGCGCGGCAAATTAGTCACTCCCGCATGGGTAGCGGTGTAGCCAAGAACTTCTTGCATCAGGAGTGGTAACAAAACGGTGCTGCCATAAAGGACGAAGCCAACCGTGGTCATGAGAAAAGTACCGACCGCATACGACCGGTAACGAAACACGCTGAGATCAATTACCGGATGCTCAGCCTTGAGCTCGCGGATGATCAACCCCGCTAGGCCGACGACCGCCAAGACTGCAAGCGTGGCAATAAATTGCGAAGAGAACCAATCGTCTTCCTGGCCTTTGTCCAGCATAACCTGCAAAGATCCCATGCCAAGAACCAGCAATCCGATTCCCCAATAATCAATGCCGGTTTTTTGCTTGTTCCGCAGATATGGCGGATCGAAGATGAAGGCCTGGGTCAGTAGGAGCGCGATAATTCCGATGGGCACATTAATATAAAAAACCCAGCGCCAACTGTAATTGTCAGTGAGCCATCCTCCAACCACCGGCCCAAGCATGGGCGCCACAACAATTCCCAGCGCCCAAAATCCCATAGCCTGCCCCCGCTTCTCGGGCGGAAACGACTCCAGCAAAATAGCCTGCGAAAGCGGCTGAAGGCCCCCTCCCGCTGCGCCTTGGATTATTCTGAAGATGATTAGGAAAGGCAGTGAAGGGGCGAGGCCGCAAAAAAAAGATGCAATCGTGAAGCCGGTTAC
>PNAR01000310.1:6059-7865 GCA_003169715.1 Acidobacteriaceae bacterium
GCGATGAGCCACGGATTGATGTCCTGGCCTGGGGTCTTGGGCGGCATTCACTTACCTTGCAAGATGCATGTGAATGAATAACAGATGAGGGATTGGCTTGGTACGATTCTTGCAAATGATGGAAACTCACGAACTGATCCCCCATGTTCGATCGAGGAGCAAGAATCCTTCTAGTACATACGTTCGCAGATAATCAGGGAATCCCTGTATTGTGGAAAACCTCGCCATCAACCAAAATAAAGCTGAAAACGTGTAGTTGGTGAGAATGCCCGTAAACATCCTAATAGCCGATGACGACGCGCCCATCCGCCGCTTGCTTCGCAGAGTGATTGAGGAGCATGCAGGGTGGCAGGTTTGCGGCGAGGCTGAAAACGGACGTGAGGTTCTGACAAAAATCGGCGAATCCTCCCCCGATCTTCTTGTCATGGATTTAGCCATGCCGCAGATGAACGGACTTCAGGCGGCAAGAGAAATCTGCAAGGTTGCACCCGATTTGCCGATGCTTCTTTTGACTGTGCAACAAGTATCCAAGGAATTAGTACAGGAGGCGCGTTCGGCGGGGTTTCACGGCGCGGTCTCTAAGAGTACAGGCAGCGAGGTCGTGCGAGGGATTGAAACGCTCTTGCGCAAAGAAGATTTTTTCGCGCCTTCACCCCCAGAAGTTTCCGCATACGGCCCCTGATTCCATGGGCTCAGTTTCGGCGAGTCACCCAGGCCGAGGTTGTCTTGGCGGACCTTGGTCTCCAAAAAAGGGAATGCTAGCGACAAGGTTGAAGCCGCCACCCCTGCGCCATTCAAGCTGTGCCACTCGACTCCCACAAAAGTCAAATGGATTGAAATTCCTGAAATGCTCAATAATAGAGATGGTCGGAATCCGGCCTTATAGCAGGAGGGTGGCGGGAATTCACTGTATGGTCAATTCTGCGCATAAGCGTAACAATCCAACAGATTGATATCTTCATGGAGGACACATGCACCGTGGATATAGCTATTTCACATCATTTGTTCTGACCGCAGCCCTTGCTTCGCCAATGGCCTTCGCCCAGCAAGATGACCAGCGTCAACATCAGGATCAAGCACAGCAGCGGGATCAGCGCGACCAGCAGCAAGAGCGCAATAACAACTCAGAAAATCAGCAACGCGTCTACGACCGCTCCCACCACGACTATCATCAGTGGAATGACAATGAAGACCATGCATATCGGCAGTACTTAGCCGAAAACCACAAAGATTATCGCGACTTTAAGAACACAAGCCGCAGACAACAAACCAAATACTGGAACTGGCGACATTCTCACCCGGATCAACGCCAGCAAGACAATCATTCGGATCACGATAACCACCAGGAATAAGGGACACAGCCTAGCGTCTCTGTCGCACTTAAAAGTTTGAAGGCGATAGGTGCAATTGCGCTCATTGACGGGGGTCGTGATTGGTAATTGCTGGTTTCCATCAACTATCGCGCAGTCACCTGATTTCGAGGCACCCGTCCTCACGAGAAGCCATGCTGCTCCGGGTTGCTGGCCCACCTTTACGCTTTTTGTAAACGTGCGGGACTCATGCAGCTTTGCGTGCGGATTTTCATCTTGGCCCGCCCCACTGATTGTGCGTACCGCGCCCTCTTCTCGCGAGCGAGCTTACCCTTGCGTGGAAAGGAAAGCTGTGACCGCACTCGTCGTCCCCACCTTTGCCAATTTTTCGACGATGGGAATTGATGCTGCGGAAATAGTGCTCGTTGGTTTGAAGGTATATACAAAACCCGTCTGTGCAAGCAGTCGGAGCCCCCACCCTTGCGAAAACCGCGCA
>PNAR01000357.1 GCA_003169715.1 Acidobacteriaceae bacterium
GGGGACGGCGCCCGCAAAGATAAGGACGGATATTTCTGGGTGATGGGGCGCGTGGATGATGTGATCAATGTTTCAGGGCACAGGCTGAGTACGATGGAAGTGGAATCGGCACTCGTCGCGCACGAGGCGGTTGCGGAAGCGGCGGTGGTTGGGCGTCCCGATGAATTAAAGGGGCAAGCAATTTCGGCATTCGTTTCACTGGAGCATGGAAAGAAGCCGTCGCCAGAATTGAAAGAAGAGCTACGGCGATGGGTGACAAAAGAAATTGGAGCGTTGGCGCGTCCGGATGATATTCGGTTTACGGATTCATTGCCCAAGACGCGGAGTGGGAAGATCATGCGCCGGCTATTGAGGGAACTTGCGACCAATGGGGAAGTGAAAGGGGATGTGACGACGCTGGAGGATTTGAGTGTGATCGCCAGATTGAAAGAGAGCGAAGAGGGGTGATTCTTGCCTCCCACTTCTCGCAAAGGCGGCGAGAAATGGGGCACCCTGTTTGCCCTGTCGGGCGAGGACGCGCGACGCTCCATTAATGATTAGTTCATAATTAGTTGGTCAGGTAGCGTTGTTCCAGCCAGAGTTGCAGATCGCGTTTCATCGGGGCGGCCTGGGAGACGAAACGAATTCCGGCGTCGCCCTGATTATTTTGCCATGCGACTTCCGCGCGGATCTTTACGCGACGCTTCGTCCCTGGCAGAGCGAAGCTGACTTGCAAAGGGCCATTGGCCGGCAATGGTTTTCCTAGCCGGACACGCAAACCTCCCTGGCTGACATTCATCAGTTGGGCGTCTATCTCTTTCTTTGGGCCGCAACTAAGCAGAACGGGCGCGTTCAATGGATGACGGTGATAGCGCAGCCTTCCGTCCACGATCATGCTTCGCGCTGCAGATAGGGTGCGGACGGCTTGTTCAACAGATATCGGCTTCTGGAAGAAAAATGTGGCGAGAGATGCGTTAGCTCTTTCCTTGTTTTGGAAACCGCTGAAGATCACCAGTGGAACCGTTTGTAGAAGCATGCCATCTTCCAGCCCGCGCAAGAAGTTGGCTGATCCATCGAGATCGCAATCCACGATCAGAGCATCAATTTTCGATTTCGATAATTTCTCTTTTGCGCGTGAGGGTTGAGCTTCTACCTCGACTTCGATATGCAACGCGCTGAGAATACATTCCAGAACGCTGATTTCAGGCCAGTCGCGGGAAACCACCATAGAAGAGAGTGTCATTCCTTGACTCTAGCCCGCGAGGTAATGCGGACCTAGATCACCAAGGTAATGGCGGGATGTGGGCGAAAGGTTCTTTTGGAAAGGCGTATGGTCAATACTCGCGAAAAAGATGCTCACAGCAGTAATTGGGGAGGGTCCAACTTTCAGTGTGCCGAGGCTCGGTTTTGCAAGACATACGGCACTACCAAAAGTCGTGCTCTTCCAATTGTCGCGAAATCGTTTCGCAATTTCCGCAACTCGCTTTAGCCCGAGCAGGCTAGGTTTTGTGATCCCCTGTTACTTGGAATTGTTTGGAAGGAGTGACCGCCCGCCGCGTTTTCTCATATAGGGATTCCTGCACCACGCACGAATCAGTCACCTTGTTGATACCACACAAATTTCTTACCATTCCAATAGATTAGCCCGCTTGCACTCTCTTTCTTGCCCGCCAGAATTGCCTCGCCAATCAATTTTGGGGGAGGCCCGGCCTCCACGCCAGGCTCTACCGACCTCTTCCCATACACCTGCCACTCGTTTAGGAAGTCTAAATCCGCAAATTGCCCAGAAGCGAATTTGAACAATTGTCCGGCACCAAGCACAAGAATTCTCTTTTGACTGCTCAACCAAATCCCGATTCCATTTGCCCCACCTTTTTTAGCGACTATAAGAACTGCATAATCTGCTTTCCCGTCGCCATCGAAATCTCCGCGCAGATAGAAGGGATTAATCCGATGGCTGATTGAGTAAGTTTTGGCAAACGGTGCCGCGCCAAAGTCCATAAGTACGGGGTCAGGTAGATTGTCCAAGTCCCCCTCTTGGGCGACAGAAGAGGGGAAGCAAAGAACAACCATGAATATCAAACAGCCAATCGCATTCGTCGAAATTAATGGCATGGCCCTATTTCGCAGCGCGCCAATCTCTGCCCAAAACAGCGTAGCCAGAGGGTAGAAGCTATTCGGTATCTAGGTCTCGGCAGCCTTTTCTTTTCTCCGGTACCATTCGATGGTTCGGCGGAGGCCTTCTTCGAAATCTACGGTGGGATTGTACCCGAGGGATTCTTGGGCCCGCGACAAATCTGCCAGAGAGTGTTTTACATCGCCAGATCGTTCGGGACCATACTTTACGTCGCCCGCATAGTTGATGAGTTTTTTCAGAGTTTGAAAGGTTTCGTTCAGATCAATTCTTCGTCCGGTAGCAACGTTGAAGACCCTTCCCGCGGCGCTGGCGGCGGGAGCTTTGCAAGCCAGCAGGTTGGCTTGGACGGCATTATCAATAAACGTGAAGTCGCGGCTTTGCTTGCCGTCCCCAAAGATTGTGGGCTGCTCGCCTGCCAGCATCTGGGTGATGAACTTCGCAAGCACGCCAGAGTACGGTGACGAAGGATCCTGGCGTGGTCCAAAAATATTGAAGTAGCGAAGAGAAACGGTTTCGAGTCCATAGCACCGATAGAAAGACGTCATGTAATATTCGCTGGCCAATTTCGCAACCGCATACGGGGAGATAGGATTCGGAATCATTCCTTCATGCTTCGGCAATGTGGGCGTGTCGCCATAGGCGGAAGATGAGGCGGCGTAAACCACTCGCTTGACCTTTTGATCGCGGGCAGCCACGAGCACGTTGACGGTTCCATCCACGTTGGCGCGATTGCTCTCCAGCGGCTTTGCAACCGAACGCGGGACGGATGGAATGGCGGCCTGATGCAAAACATAATCCACTCCGCGGCAGGCGTCCTGAAGTGCATCCAGGTCGAGCACATCAGCCTCGCGAAAATCTATATCATCTAAAATCTCGGCGATATTAGCCGGCTTGCCAGTGGAGAAATTATCAATCCCGCGCACCTGATCGCACTGCGCCAGCGCGGCGCGGGCCAAAGAAGATCCGATAAATCCTGCAATGCCTGTGATGAGGTAGGTGGCCATAGTTGTTTTCCATCATATAAGGAGGACTGGATGGAGGGGCAGATTACGATTGGGTTGCCGTACAAAGCGAGGTGTACGTTGAGCGGTGCGATGGTCCGGCAAAAAAGCAGGTCTTTCGACTGCGTGAGTGGAGTCGCAAGCGATTCCACTCACTGCGCTCAAGATGACATTTTACTTTGGATGACGATGGCTAAGGGATGAGCATGGCTGCCGAGCTTTGCTCGGCTGGACCCTTCGACTACGCTCAGGGCGGGCTCCCGAGGGCGTCCGTCCCTACGTGATGTCGCCAATTGCCATTCTTATTTGCTGCCAGAGTTGCTCTTTGCCTGCTCCCGTTTTAGCGGAAAACGGAATGGTCGTTGTGCCTGGCAGCGTCTGGGCGGAAAGGCGCAGTGCGTTGCTGAGCTGATTTCCCGACAGCCGGTCACTTTTGGTGGCAACGGTGACGAATGGGCGTCTGCTCGATTGCAAGAATTCCAAGAGCTGCCGGTCGCTGTCTTGCGGCGGCACGCTGATATCAATCAACGCCAGACAAAGCGCCAGGCAGGGACGCTCGTTTAAATAGGGCTCAATGAAACTTGGCCACTGGCCGGAAATTTCGCGCGAAATCTTGGCGTAGCCGTATCCGGGGAGATCGGCGAATATCAGTTCCGGATGCGGCTTTCCCGCCCACCGCACTTCGAAGAAATTGATGCTGCGAGTGCGTCCGGGAGTAGAACTGGTTTTGGCCATCTTGCTGCCAAGCAGGGAATTGATCACGCTGGATTTCCCGACGTTCGAGCGTCCGAGAAATGCAATTTCAGGCAGGCTTGGGGGAGGGAAGTGAGCGGCGTCGGTAGCCGACAACATGAATCGTGTCAGGACACGCATAAATTAGTTTGCAGGTTTGAGTCCGAAGTTGCAAGGGGGACAGACCGGGTAGAACCAATACCAATGGCGTTCAATTGAGCCCATCGTCAGTCCTCATGCCCTTCAGCACGTTCAATTGCGCAGTAATTTTCTGACCGGTCTGAGTGGCGGAATCGAGGCTGGCGTAGTATTCGACGATATTTTGTTTTAGATATTTAGGAATGACTTGATCGGGTTTTGAGGTTATGCGGTTGAGCAATGCCGCGTATGTCTGGTCGGTAAGAGGATAATCCCCTAACTTGACGTGCTTTCCGGTATCCAGATCAAGGTTTGGGAGCGCGGCAGGCCTGCCGGAATTCGTGGCCATTGCGTCCAGCATTCCCCGAAATGCATCCACGGTATTGTTCACGCTCCGGATGTACCATTCTTCGGTGTCATGATTGGGAATTTTTATTGCGAGGTCAGACACGGCGCCAATCTTCGGAATAATGAACACCAGCACTGCCAGCAAATGCGCGCGGATTCCAGGCCCACGAAACGTATGCGCCCAGTGCCGCTGATAGTTTGTCTGAGCGACACGCTCAGCGAAAATTCGGTGTGCCTCGTCGTCTGGATCTTTGGGAAATTGATGCCGGTGCAGGACGACTTCGGCTTCCGCGAATGCCGGAATAAAGCTGCGGACGGACGTGCGATAGCTTCTCAAGGCTGGACGGGTTCGAGCGAAGAGCTCGTGAATATCAAATCCATAAGTACTTATGAAGGCCTGTTCCAGAAACTTTTCAGGCACCTTGAGACCAATAAAATGTAGATATGCGGGAGGCGCAAACGCGGTATCGGTGAGTTCGTCAATGTCAAAGGCGAATTCAGTTCGAATATGACCGTGAGGGCTTTGGTCATAAGTTATGGAAGGCCCAAACTTGCGTTTGAGGTTAGGAAATTCGACAGCGGTTGCTGGATTGATCGCCTGCGAGTGACCGATAGAGTCGCCCAGGTAATGAGATAGAGCTCCGATTGCGAACGCATATTCGTCCATTGTGCGAGCATTCTGAAAGAGCCACGCGACGAAGTCACCGCTGCGAACGTAGTGCGTAAGATCGCTGAAGAATGGCTTGCCGAACGGATAGTAGCCCATGTCCTGGATCGCAGAACCGCCGTAGGCGTATGCATGCGCCTCGCGCAGTTGCTGCCCTGAAGCGCCGGGGAAGCGTGCCAGCAGCAATGGCTGTATGGAATCGTTCCATGCCAAGTCAATCAGTTCTTCGTGAGTGAGAACGGAGTACGCCCTGACGTTGGGCGGCGCGGCAAGTAGTGTCGCCAAAACCAGGACTATGCTGAAGGTGGAAAATTGCAGTAATTTTGTCATCGCGGCTCATATACAAACGGCAGCCTTTAGATGTTGGCCAGCCGCCAGAACATTTCTTCGCTAAGCGAATAATAACTGGGAAGACTGCCGAGTTGCCAAACTGGACGGGGTTTCGGGGATTGGACCGTCTTGACCGGCATCCATCATCTACGTCACCAGAATGGAGATGGTGCTGGCGGTATGCCTCCCACTTCTCGCAGAAGACGCGAGAAATGGGACACCCTCGTTGCTGTTTGTGCTGAGGAAATCAAAATCCTGCTGACTGCAACCAGCGCATCCCACAAATTAGCCATCCAAACAAGCCGCGTGGTTTAATACGAGTTTCGCGTTACCATTCTCGAACCGGGAGCTAATTTCTGTCTATCCCCATCGAAGACTACGCCATAATCGGCGACTGTCACACTGCCGCCCTGGTCTCAAAACAGGGTTCGATTGACTGGCTTTGTTTGCCGCACTTCGATTCTGGCGCCTGTTTTGCCGCTCTGCTTGGAACTGCCGACAATGGCCGCTGGTCCATCTGCCCCGCCGGGCCGGTCAAAGCAATTCGCCGGCGCTATCGAGAAGGGACGCTGATACTCGAGACCGAATTCGAGACTGAAACTGGTTCGGTAACCCTCATTGACTGTATGACGCCTCGCAATAAGATGCCGGATCTGCTGCGCGTCGTCGCCGGCACGCGAGGTCAAGTCAAGATGAACATGGAACTGGTGATTCGTTTCGACTACGGGTCTATAGTTCCCTGGGTTCGCAAATCCGGTCACGGGATTTCTGCAATCGCCGGTCCGGATATGCTCGGCTTGCGCACGGAAGTGCCGTTGCGTGGCGAGGGCATGAAAACCGTTGCGACATTCACGGTAAGCGAAGGGCAGAAGGTTCCTTTCGATCTCACCTGGTATCCCTCACACAAGGAAGAACCCTCCGCCTTGAATGTGGAAGATGCGATCCAGGAGACAGAGGAGTGGTGGCGGGAATGGTCCGATCGCTGTTGTTATGAAGGCAAATGGCGTGATGCCGTTTTGCGCTCGCTGATTACGCTCAAAGCCCTGACGTTTCTGCCAACGGGAGGGATTGCGGCAGCGCCGACAACCTCATTGCCAGAGTCGTTGGGCGGTGTGCGCAACTGGGACTACCGCTTTTGCTGGGTGCGCGATGCGACGCTTACGCTACAGGCCCTGCTCGATGCCGGCTACCACAAAGAGGCACAAGAGTGGCGGGAATGGCTTCTGCGGGCGGTCGCGGGTAGCCCGTCGGAACTCAACATTGTCTATGGCCTTCATGGCGAACGCAGGCTTACGGAACTTGAGTTGCCGTGGCTTCCTGGATATGAAAAATCCGCGCCTGTAAGGATTGGGAATGCCGCTTACAAACAGTTTCAATTGGATATTTTTGGAGAAGTAGCGAACACCCTTTATCAATGCCGGCAGGCGGGACTGGAGCCGCCGCCGGAGGACGAAGGCGAAGATGTTGCGCAGGCGCTGATTGGGTTCCTTGAGACCGGATGGGAGCAGCCCGATGATGGCATTTGGGAAATGCGTGGGCCGCGCCGGCATTTCGTCCATTCGAAAATGATGGCATGGGTTGCTGTTGACCGCGCCATAAAGTCTGAGGAGCAGGGATGGTTTACCGGGGATATCGCGCGATGGAAAACGCTTCGAGAAAAGATCCACAAGCAGGTGTGCGAGAAGGGTTTCGATTCCGGCATGAATTCTTTTGTGCAGTATTACGGATCGAAGCATCTTGATGCGAGCCTCCTGATGATGCCCCTGGTCGGATTTCTTCCCGCGAAAGATCCTCGTGTAATCGGCACCGTTAAGGCCATCGAAGAACATCTCATGGACCATGGTTTTGTGACGCGGTACACGATGGATCCCGCTGTGGACGGTCTACCTGACGGGGAGGCTAAATTCCTGGCCTGCACATTTTGGCTGGCGGACAATTATGTTTTGCAGGGACGGCAGGAAGATGCGGTCAAGATATTTGAGCGCTTGCTGGACATTCGAAATGATGTTGGCTTGCTGTCCGAAGAATATGATCCGGACGCCAAACGGCTGTTAGGCAATTTTCCGCAGGCGTTCACTCACGTCGGATTGGTGAATACGGCGTTTAACCTGAGCCATGGCGCCGGAGATTCAGCGAAAGGGCGGGGGGCTGCGAGCAAGCCGCGTTGAACCTCCGTCAACCATTGGAATCTCTCAGATTTTTGTTTGCCGTATTTGATCCGTTCCATCGCTTAACTCCCAGTGTGCAGTAGCGCCGGCTAGTGCGGCAATACCCGAACCAACGGTTTTTCTTTCCTCCTAGGAAATGGAAACTTCCGTTGGCCCACATCGCTGAGCAGCAAACCTGATGATAGAGAGGCGGCCTGCTATATCTGCTTTCTTGCGATAGCCGGCAAGACGCAGCAAGCTGCGTTTCTACCCGGGGAAGGGATACGGAACTGCGTTCCCAGATAGGTAAAAGACCGAGTAGGTAAGACGCCTTAGCCGCCATCCGCTTATTTTTGGAGACGGAGAATAGAACGCAACTATCGGAGTTACTCTGGGTTAGCGTTCCATGATTGAATGCATATGTGTGTGGTTGCAGGGTGCCGAGTTGGATAATAGTTCGGAGCGAATCATGGTCAATTGGGATATACTTTTTGAGCGCCTCTCTAAATTAGAAACCACATAATTTTTAAGGACAATGCTGTCTTCTGTGCACGGTACACCTATTCAAGCCGGACCAATTCCGAAATTCGATATGTTGAATGCTCGTGTGAAGCAATTGGCGGTCTGCGCCTCGGCGTGTGCGCTCACGACGGAGTAATTAAGCACTTGGGGCCAAGTTTTTGACAATGAATGAGTGGAATATCCTCGGGTTATCTCACGTGTGCCATGTAAGTGAGGGGGCGAAGCTGTGGAAGGCTCTTCGCGAATGAACTCAATGAATATCGAGGCGGTCAACTCTTCCGCAGCTTCAAACGATCCTTCATCGGCGGTGCCGTCAGAATACATGGAACCGAGATGGTATGCGGCGCATACGAATCCACGGCATGAGAAGACAGTGCAGCAGTTGATGGAAGGTTATCGCATCGAGTGCTTTCTTCCGCTTTACAAGTCCGTCCGCCGTTGGAAGGATAGACGCAAGGAACTGGAGCTAGCGCTGTTTCCGGGATATATTTTCGTGCACATTGCCCTAAAGGACCGGCTGGATGCGCTGCGAATACCGGGCGTGGTTCAATTCGTCAGTTTTCAAGGCAAGCCAGCCAGGCTGCCTGACGCTGAAATAGAAGGGTTGCGAAATGGGTTGGCACGCGCAAGTGGTTTCGAGCCGCATCCATATCTGACCGTGGGGAAGCGCGTGCGGGTTCGCAGCGGACCATTTTTTGGCATGGAAGGCATCCTGATTCGCAGAAAAGAAAGATTTCGCGTTGTTCTATCAATCCATTTAATTCAGAGGTCGGTCGCGGTTGAGGTTGACGAGGGCGATATTGAGCCGGCATAGGCTTTCGCTCGCTGCGTCTGGCGAATCTGTCACTGTCTCTGCCTCTGTCTCATGGCGTGCGATTCAATTGGCGTTCTCATTTGCCAATCGAGGTGTCTTGTGAACCATTACTCAAGCTCATTTCTCTCGCGGGTTACTTGTTGCTGTACGGCGCTGGTTTTTTTTCTGACGGCTGTGGTTCCGTCGTCATTCGCGCAGGAACAGATGCAGCCGAATCGTGCTCAACCTATAGGAATGACTGCTTCCCGTGCCGAGCAGGAAGCAGAGCAGATGGTCTCATTATCGGCGGAAGATATTATCGCCATTCTGGAGAAGGAGCCTGGCCTCCTTCTCGAAGTTAAGAAGATGCTGGTGCGCACAGCATATGCGCAGGGTCGCATACTGGATCCGCAGGACTTGACTGATGAAGCGTTGTACCGCGTGGTCGCACGAGACGAAAATATCCGCATCCTCGTTACCCAGGAAATAGAGGATCGCGAATATATCCGCGTGAAGCCGACAAGAGAAGAATTGGCGCGAGAGGAATTAGGGCGAGAAGGAATCAAGCCGGGCGCTCAGACTGCGGAAACTGAGGACGAATTCTGGAAGCGCCATGACTCAGAAAAACAAACGTCGCCCAGACCTGATACTCAGCAACAACAGCAACTCCCAACTACTCCCGAGCCCTACGACTCCCGCCGGGCGGTTCAGCGGGCGCAGTCGCAATACTATAACGGCGATTCCACGCAATACACGGGGATAGACCCCTTCGGTGGCGGGGCGCTGGGGGGAGGGAACTCAACTGGATTGCCGCTTGACGTCCTTGGAATGCAGAGTATGAGTCCCGGACAAATGTCTGCATTGTCAGCGTCGCGAATGGGTGGTGAGAATGCCATGAGTCCCGCTGCGCAGTTGAACCCAGCGGCTTTGGCCGGTGGGGCGGGGAGCGGCGCACTCGGCGGTGGCATCTCCCCAACCTCGCTATTATCCCCTTCGCTGGATCAGTCTGGTTTTGGAATGCAATTTCCGCAGCCGACCGGTTATCAGATGCAGCAGCGGCCGCCGCGCCGATTGCCCTTCAAGCTGGATCAACCTGTGCTCGGCCACCGCGCAAATCCCTACGCCGACGTTCCTTCTTTATACGATCTTTATTCGCAATATTCGCAACGACAGCCGGTTCTCGCGAGGTTTGGGGCTGATATTTTCCAGAATGGCCTGGGGAACGTTGACGAATTGCCAATGGATGTTCCAGCCGGTCCTGATTACGTAATCGGTCCTGGCGATGGCCTTAGTATTGACTTGTGGGGAGGCGTTTCACAGCGATTGCGCCGCGTCGTGGACCGCGAAGGCAAGATCTCTCTTCCTGAGGTGGGCGACGTCGAAGTCGCGGGACGCACTTTGGGAGATGTGCAGCGCACGGTTCAGAACGTGCTGCGGAGCCAGTTTCGGGAAGTGCAAGCCGATGTATCGCTGGCACGATTGCGTACTGTGCGAGTGTACGTTGTCGGAGATGTGGAGTATCCCGGTGCGTACGATGTCAGTTCTCTTTCCACGCCTCTGAATGCTTTATATGAAGCCGGAGGACCCACTTCTCGCGGCTCCCTTCGCATCATCAAACACATGCGGGGAAACCAGCTGATCGAGAAGATTGATATCTACGACCTTCTGTTGCATGGCGTGCGGTCAAATATGCAGAGGCTGGAAGCGGGGGATACGCTTCTGGTTCCCACGATTGGACCGGAAGTAACAATTGAAGGAATGGTAAGACGCCCTGCGATTTATGAGCTTTCCGGAGAGCAGGATCTTGCCGATGTTCTCGAACTCGCCGGCGGAGTGTTGCCCTCGGGCACCCTGCGTCACGTTGACGTCGAGCGTGTCGAAGCTCATCAGAGCCGAACCATGCTGGCACTGGATGTGCCGGAGACGAACAACGAACAATCGGTCAATAAAGCGCTGGAAGATTTTAAGATTCAGGATGGCGACAAAATTAAGATTTCGCCGATCGTCGCTTTTGCCGATAAGACCGTTTATCTCGATGGCCATGTCTTCCGCCCCGGAAAGTATGCATTTCGTGACGGGATGCGGGTAAGTGATTTGATCAAATCCTACAAGGACATGTTGCCCGAACCTTATCTGCAACATGCGGAAGTGATTCGCCTTAAAGCGCCAGACTACAAGCCCGAAGTAATCGCTTTTAATCTGGGAGATGCACTTGCCGGCAAAGAGCAAGATTTGCTTTTGCAGCCCTTTGATACTGTGCGGGTCTTCGGCCGTTTTGATTTTGAAGATTCTCCGGTAATAACGGTCTCGGGTGAAGTACGAGATCCCGGCGATCACATTACGAATGGCGCCACGTATTTGCGGGATGCAATTTTTCTTGCGGGAAGCACCACTCCAAAAGCACGGCTCGACGATGTGCAAGTTTTTCGAACCACCGAGGATGGTCAACTGAAGGTCCTCAGCGTCAACTTGAACAAGGCTTTGGCGGGGGATGCGAGAGAAAACATCTTGCTGGAGCCGAAAGACCGTATTTTCGTCCACAAGAATCTTTCGAAAACTGATCCCTCAGCCGTAACTATAGAGGGTGAGGTGGCCCGTCCCGGAAAATATCCGCTCGGCGAGGGCATGAACGCTTCTGACCTGGTCCGGCTATCCGGTGGACTGAAGCGAAGCGCGTACACCGAGGAGGCCGATCTCACGCGGTATACCGTGGACCACGGCGAAAAAATAGTCGGTGACCACGAGAAAATTCCGATCGCCAGGGCTTTGGCGGGAGAGCCGGACACAGATGTCCGCCTGCATGACGGAGACGTTCTAACAATCCGGCAGTTGACGGGGTGGAACGATCTGGGCGCGGTAATCGCAGTGCAGGGCGAAGTCGTGCATCCCGGCACGTATGGCATTCAGGAAGGCGAGCGTCTCAGTTCGGTGCTGGCCCGCGCAGGAGGATTTCGCAAGGATGCCTATCCTTACGGCGCTATTTTCCAGCGAGTCCAAGTTCGTCAATTAGAGGAAATAAATCGAGTTCAATTAGTGCGGCAAGTGAAGGAAGAAGGCGCTGGGCTTAAAGACGCGGGCGATCTCGATCCAACAACCCGCGAAGCCGCGATGTTGCAGTGGAAAAACACACTCGAAAAGTTGGAAACTACGCCACCGCCGGGCCGCATGGTCATACACGTCCCGTCGAACACGAAGCACTGGGTCAATACCTCAGCTGATATTCAAGTTCGGGCTGGGGATGTGATTTATATTCCCAAGCGGCCTAACCTGGTCATGATTGACGGAGCGGTGTACAACCCGACAGCGGTGACATTCAGACCGGGAAGAAGCGCCCACTGGTACCTGAAACAAGCGGGTGGTCCGACGGCAATGGCGAACAAGAGGGCCATATTCGTTATCCGGGCGGATGGTTCCGTGGCGGGCGGCTCGGGTGGATTGTTTAGCGGAGGCGTATTGCAAGCGTCGCTTCAGCCGGGAGATACGATTGTAGTTCCAGATCGCGCGTTCGGAGGCCCGGTTAATTGGAGGAATACGCTCCAAGTGGCGCAACTAGTTTCGGCCGTTGGCATAGCCGTGAGCGTGGCTAGAAGCTTCTAAATCGTTCATGACGCCCGGTGTGCTCTCTCAGCGAGTGTGTTTGCTGCTTTTGGTAATGTTGATTGCCCGGAGCGCTGGGGCTCAGGATCAGGGTAAGTCAAGTCCGGGTGTTGATCAGCAATCGAATGCGGACTCCAAGTACGGCCTTGATCCGGGGGACGATCCAGATAACCACTTGATCATCCCGTTCATGAAACATATTGGCTCCGACCAAAAAGAATTCTGGACATATCCTGCTCATCTCAAAATCAAGGATCTTAAATGGATTGCCCCAACCGTAGGGATTACCGCCGGCCTGATCGCGAGCGATAGCTGGATTTCGAAACAGATTCCCAACAAACCAAATCAACTGAGCCGCAGCCTGAACGTATCTGATTACTCCCTCTATTCCCTGATTGGGATCGGTGGCGGCTCTTATCTGCTGGGTGAAATGACACACAATGACCACCTCAGCGAAACCGGATTACTAAGCGGCGAGGCTGCCATTGATGCCACCGGCGTGGCCTACATCTTGAAAGGAATCACGCAACGTGAAAGACCCAATGCGGGGACCGGCGATGGAAAATTCTTTCAAGGTGGTCAATCGTTTCCCTCGGAACACTCGACCATCGCGTGGTCAATCGCGAGCGTCTGGGCACACGAATATCCCAGCACATTGAGCCAGATTCTTGCTTATGGTCTGGCTTCCACCGTTACGCTAACGCGGGTAACGTCGCAGCAGCATTTTTCTTCCGATGTTTTTATCGGCGGCGCTCTGGGTTGGTATTTCGGACGTCAGGTTTATCGCTCGCACCACGACCAAACTTTGGGGGGCGCCGCTTGGGGCGACCTGTTTCCGAAAGACGACGGCGAGAAAACTCGCGACCCAAGGAATATGGGATCGCCCTATGTGGCGGTGGATAGCTGGGTCTATCCTGCGCTCGAACGATTAGCGGCGCTAGGTTACATCCATAGCGGGTATTTGGGGATGCGCCCATGGACCCGCATGGAATGTGCACGGTTGCTTGAAGAAGCGGAAGATCGGCTTGCCGATGATGCGGACAAAGAAGACGCTCAGGCGGGAAAGCTATATGAGGCTTTGCAAGCGGAATTCGGAGCCGAAACCGCCCGGCTTGACGGAGCCGAGAATCTTGGCGCGAGTCTGGATTCCGTCTACACGCGAAGCACCGAGATTTCCGGAAAGCCCCTGACCGACGGATACCACTTCGGACAAACGATTGTTAACGACTACGGCCGGCCATACGGCGAGGGTTTTAACAACGTCACAGGCTTCACCTCACATGCCGTCGCGGGACCTTTTTCGATTTCCGTCCAAGGGGAGTATCAGCATGCGCCGGCGATTTCCTCGGATCCGTTGTCGGTGCTTCAAGCGACGGCTACCGTTGACTCAAGTATGCCGTTGCCAAATGGTAGTTCTCAAGTAGATCGTTTTCGGTTACTCGAAAGCACGGTTGGTTTCACCTTTGAAAATGTCGAGTTCTCGTTCGGCAAGCAAAGCCTTTGGCTGGGCCCCTCTCAGGCGGGGTCTTTTCTATTTAGCGATAACGCTGACCCGATGACGATGTTTCGAATTGACAGCGTTTCACCATATCAG
>PNAR01000079.1 GCA_003169715.1 Acidobacteriaceae bacterium
GCCTATTGCGGTGGGCATAATATCAGGAGGGACGTTAATAGTGCCGTCCGAATTGACGGTGACATTGGCGCCGCTGACATCTTCGGCGAGTTGTCCGGCACGAACGGCGGACGCAGCCGCTGTAGAGATGGACGTCCACTGGCTCCAGGCGTCGGCAACGAAAGCGTCGGCTGTAGGGCCTGGAAGGATTGGGCTGAGATTGCCCTGGTCGGTAAAGTATTTGACGGTTCCCTGCGACCAGGTCGATGGAGTTCCGGCGGTTCCCGAGTTGAAAAAAGTGGTCCCAGCCACATATTTTGGTCCTCCGGCAAGAGCGGCCGATGCCAGGAAAATTAAGATGACGCCCATCCGCAAGACCTTAAGGACGATTTTGAACGAGGTTGCGACCCGCGAGTTGGCCGTGGGGATTGAGTTGCCTCCGCAGAAATTCCAACGGCGCGGCATATCAGTACTCCTGAATCTCGCCACGGATTCCACGTGAAAATTCTTTCCAGCTTATTTGCGTTTTGCCCTGCCAGCGCCCAGCGAGCGCTGGATCGGCGGAGATAGCGGCAACATGTTCTTTGTTCAATAAGATACGTCCATAGGGTCCGAGTTGGAACCTGCCAAGCTCGAGCCCAACTGGACTGGTCAATCCCAATTTCCCTGGAGTAAAAAGAAACAGCATGACGCGCTCGCCAACCCGATAGCGTTCGCCCGATTCCCATAGGCCCGCCCATTCACGAATTATCAGGGTCTCTCCGGTTTGAACGCCGCGAAATGCGTGTTCCACGTGAAAGGTTATTTTTGTAGTCCCGATATTATTTTGCGAGCCGGGTTCAGACCTCGATATGGAAGTTACGGTGCCCGAGAAAATGTATCCGGAGTTGCGGGTGAGCTTTTGAAAGATGGGGACTCCGATGCGTCCGGCGATAGGGCGATTCTGCGCGGCAGGCGCGGACGTTAATGCTACGACCAACACGGGCAGCGACATGGCCGCGCGCAAGATAGAAACTTTCGGAAGAACGAAGTGCATAGCGACCCTCGTGAATTCGAAGGCAGCCACTGACGGGAGTGGTCATATTATCCTGCGGCCAAGAGGCGGAATGTGATGGTCATCACACTTCACGTGTGATGAGTGAACGTGGCAGGAACTACTCCTTAGCGCCGGACGCTACGAAGATTGCCAGCGTTGCGGAAAACTTGTGGGCAGCGTCTCGATCAAGAAGATCACTTAGCCACTTCGCGCCCACATGCCGGCCTATGAGATTTTCGGCAATCGCTCGGGCAAGCACCACTCTCAGATCCAGCAGAGTGTCGGCGACGGCGAAGCTGTTGATGCTGATATTTTGTGGATAAACTTCTGCATTGAGGACGCCCGCCTGGGTGAAGAGTCCGTAGAGTTCTCTTCCCATGCGACCATTGCGGATTCCTGAGCAAGCACGATTTAGGACGGCACGAGTTGTTTCGACGTCATCGGCATCCATCGCAACCAGATTCCAATCTCGATCAATGACAACGATGCGACCGCCCCGCTTTAGCACGCGAAGCATTTCGTGCAGGGCGTTCTCCGGATTTGTTAAGTGCTGGAAGACACGGTCGGCACGGCATGCGTCGAAATAATTAGAATGCAATGGAAGGTGCTCGGCGAGGCCAACCGCCAACCGCATCTGAAGCTCACACCCCACGGTGCGCCGACGCGCTTCTTTAACCAAGGATTGGCTATTATCAATGCCAATCGCCTGACCATTAGGAGCGACCAGCTTTGCCAGCTTACGAAGATCATCTCCGCAGCCGCACCCAACGTCTAAAACTCTTCGACCCGGGCTGAGTTGCAGCAGCGAATGAGAGAAGGTCTTCAACGGCCCAAAATGGTCTGTCGCGTGGTCCAGATAGTTGATGAAATTCTTGGCACAGCCAGATCGGTCAACGTCGGAAAAGGCGCTTCCCGAGAGATCAACCTGCTGCTTCATGAGCTTATGCTGACATAGAGGTTCGGCAGGGTCAAAGAGAAAGAGCCGTTTCGGTTGCTACCGTTTCTCTTTAAATCTCTAGCGGTATCAATAACTTCCAGCCTAATCTGCTCCGTAGGATTTTTCGCCAGGCGAACTGCCACAAGTCGGCGACCCGTTAATTTGCCAAGAACAATTCTCCCACCTAGATTTCTTTTCTTGCCAGAACGCATGTTCGTGAATATTATCTTTGGCTCATTGCACAATTCGGAAAAACGATGTGCATATTTTGCAGTAGATGTTCCGTGAATCGCAGTCGAATCTTCAGCAATCGCGTCAGGCTCCGGATTTTTGCACCGCAGCTTTCATTTGCCGGTGCAAAACTCTGGGCCTTTCTCTTTGGCCTTGATACGAAGGCGCCACGTTGCATCCACGTGTTCACTTCCTGAAACTTTCCGAGGGGGTAGAAAGAAGCGAAAGCTTCGCGGAGGGTGAAGGATCAAATTTGGCGAAAGGAGTAACTTTGTGAGAGAAAAAGGTACAGTCAAGTGGTTCAACGGGGCCAAGGGTTATGGATTTATCCAGCGCTCCACGGGGGAGG